>CAZDNY010000548.1:0-2504 GCA_964506885.1 uncultured Hyphomicrobiaceae bacterium
ATGCGCAATGCGCTCCTTCATCTCACGCGCGGCCTTGTTGGTGAAGGTGACGGCGAGCACCTGGGAGGGCCAGGCGCGGCCCGTGGCGAGGATGTGGGCGATGCGGGTGGTCAGCACGCGCGTCTTGCCGGTGCCGGCTCCGGCGAGCACCAGGACGGGGCCGTCGAGTGCCTCGACCGCGGCGCGCTGCTCGGTATTGAGGCCCTCGAGGTAGGGAGGCGCCGCCGGGCCTTGCGCTGCGCGCATGGCGCGTTCGGAGATCGACATGCGCGGCGGGGGACCTTCGGGCACAGGATCGTGGGCGGGATCGTGCCGGGCGGGGAGCGGCGGCGGGGGCGGCGCGGCAAGCGGCAGCCGGGCCGAAGCGGTGGTGGCGTGCGCCGCCTGGTCGGCGTTTTGCTTATCATTGCCGGAGCCTACCGGTCTGGCGCGCGACTTCGCGGCCTTGGCCGGGGCTTCCGGCAGGTCGAACGGCAGGTCGTCGAACAGCCCCTGCGGGCTGTCGGGTGTCTTGGAACGCTTTTGATTCGTGGCCATCTCGGGCGGACTATAGCACCCCGCACGCGGCGGGAAGGGGGCCCGATCGGGGCTCCACAGAAGGTCGTGTCAAATCGGGCTTGCATACCCGGAAGCCGCGTCGGCGCGGCGTGCCCGGATCAACCCCACAAGCGTAAAGATGCTGCCGATTGGCCGAAATATCAATGGAATGGGCCATTCTGTCATGTCGGCCTCGCTCCCCTCATGAGCAGGCCGACGACCAAAAAGACGGCGGAGATGACGGAGGCGATCACCGGAAACAGCCAAGTCTCGGCAAAACTGTCGATCCAGGCACGCGCGGGATCGTTTCGGCGGTAGAGCACGGGAACGCGGTCACCCAGAGCGTAGACAGGCTCACTCGCATACCAGCCCGCGGTGAAGCGGCGTTCTTGTCCGTCTGCTGCCGTGAACGCGATCACCGGTGCGACCGTCGGTTGTGGCGGCGGGCCCTTTTGCGTGTGTGGCGGTCTGGTGCCCGAGAAGGCGACGACGATGCCGGTGGCGCGCTCGGCTCTGGCCATGGCCATCGCGGTGGTGAGCGAAAGCACACCGGCGGCGAGCGCACCCAACAGGCCGAAGCCGATGAAGATGGTCTTGAGAAGCGTGCGTGTGCCGGGATTGTGACGCATGGCGGTCTCAAGTTCGTTTCGTCCGGAACAGTCGCGAGATCGCGATGAAGAGAAGGCCGACGACCGCAAAGCCCAACGGGAACCCCCATTTTTCCGTGAAGACATCGATGACACCGGCTTCGGGGTCGTCGGCCGAATAGCGGATGGGTACGCGGTCGCCGACGGCGAGGCTCGGCTCGCGCTCATAAAAGGAGCCGACGACGCGGACGGTGCGGCCGTCCTGGGTTTGAAACTCGATGACGGGTGCGCGGGCGGCGGTCTCGGGCGAGGATGTGCCCTTCGCGGCCTTCGGAGAGACCTGGTAGGCGACGACGCGGCCGTCGGCGGCCTGCGATCGTATCAGGACGGCGGCGCCGAGCAGGAAGGCGATCGCGGCAATGCCGATCAGAAGAAGACCGAAGCCTGCGAGGATGACTTCGTAGGGTGAGCGCTGGGCGAGGTTGAGCTGCATTTGTTTGCTGCCGTCGCTGGTTCAGTTGTTGTCGTGTTGGTTTGAGCGGTTCTGGCTCATCTGTGCTCCTCGACGTGGGCATCGATGAGCGCCTTGTTGAAGGCATTCAACGCAAACATGCGCTCGGCCCAGCCGATGATCAGAGTCTGGTCGTTTTCGGAGACGACGGCAATGCGTGCGCGGCCCGAGCGGTCGAACGTGCGCAGGGCGCGCTCCAAGGTGTCAGAAGGAAGAAGCCAGGGCTCGTCGGCGTCTGTGGGCAGGCGCATCGGGCCTTCTGCCTTTTCGGTTTCTGCGGGCTTCAACGCGGTCATGAAACTGGCAACGGTCAGGCGGCGCATGATGGACTTGTGTGGCCCTTCCTGGAGAAAGAGGCCGCGCTTGGCCAGTTGCCAGTGAAAGAAGCTCTGGCCGAGCAGGGCCTGGGTGAGGCCGGCGGAGATCGATACGGTGAGCAAAAGGGCCAGAGACAGCTCGAAGCCACCGGTGAGTTCGAAACAGATCATCGTCGTCGAAATCGGCGCGCCGAGGACGGCGGCGGCGACAGCGCCCATGCCGAGGATCGCGTAAAGACCGTGGCTGGCGCCGACCTCAGGCATCGCCGATGTCGCGATGACACCGAAGGCAGCGCCGGTCAGGGCGCCGAGGTAGAGCGAGGGGGAAAAGATACCACCGGCAAAGCGCACCGCCAGTGTGATCGACGTCGCGACGGTCTTGGCGACGATGAGGGCCAGCAGCAGCCACAGCGGGATGGCCCGATAGAGTGCCTGGTCGGTGGTCTCGTAGCCAACGCCTAGGACCTGCGGGAAGGCGATCGCGATGAGACCGACGGCCAATCCGCCCAGTGCGGTCCGCAGCCACAGTGGCGCCTCGAAGTGCCAGACGAC
>CAZDNY010000549.1:0-2497 GCA_964506885.1 uncultured Hyphomicrobiaceae bacterium
ATGCGGTTCTGGTCGCCCTTTACGACGAGGCACAGATCGTTCCCGGCCTCGTCAAGGCGCTTTGCGCGCTGGACTATCCGACCGACCGGCTGGCGATCCGGCTGGTCGTGGAGGAAGATGACGCGAGCACGCGCGCGGCACTGGCGCGGCAAACGCTACCGTCTCATATCACGGTGCTGGCGGTGCCGCGGGGCAGCCCGAGGACCAAGCCGCGGGCGCTGACGATTGCACTCGATCAGACGCCCGGTGAGTGCGTTGTCGTTTACGATGCCGAGGATCTGCCCGAGCGCGACCAGTTGCGCCGGGCAGCCTATCGATTTGCGACATCGCCTAAGGAACTGGCTTGCGTGCAGGCGCGGCTCAATACTTTCAATCACGGGGAAAGCTGGTTGGCGCGGCAGTTCACGATCGAATACTCGGCGCTGTTCGATCTGATCCTGCCTGCCCTGGAACGGTTCGGTCTGCCGGTGCCGCTGGGCGGTACGTCCAATCACTTCCGGCGCGAGGCGCTACAGCGGTCGCTGGCGTGGGACCCCTATAATGTGACCGAGGACGCCGACTTGGGGATTCGTCTGGCGCGGTTCGGCATGCGTGTGGGGACGATCGGGTCGACCACCTGGGAAGAAGCGCCAGTGACCTTTCGTGTCTGGCTCGGGCAGCGCACGCGCTGGCTGAAGGGCTGGATGCAGACCTACATCGTGCATATGCGGCGGCCGGTACGGCTCTTTCGTGAGCTCGGCTGGTGGCAGTTCTTCGGGTTCCAGGCGTTGATGTCGGCGATGCTCGCCTCGGCTCTGGTGCATCCCTGGTTCTACGTGCTGCTGGGCTATGAGGCCTTACGTGGAGACTTGTTCTCGGGCGAGGCCTTTGCCGGCAACCGCGTGATGTGGTGGCTGGCGCTGGGCAATCTCGCGCTGGGCTATTTGTCCGTTGTGTGTGTCGGTGCCTTGGCCGTATGGCGGCGCGGACGTCGCGGACTGATGGTGCATACACTGCTCGTTCCGGTCTATTGGCTCGCCATTTCGCTGGCTGCGTATCGGGCGCTCGGCGAGCTGGTCAGGGCACCGTTCCATTGGGAGAAGACGCGGCATCGTGCGCGTGTGCGGCGCAAAAAGACAGGCGCGGTGCAGCGCGTGCCCGCAGGATCAGGACGCAACGGGCAGCTTGGAAAACCTCGGCTATAACGCATAGGGCCTGTGAATTGGCTGTTTTCATCAATCGGGCGCAAGCTTCAAACAGACAATGTGAGGTGCGTTATGCTCGACAAGCCGCAGATCAGCCATGTGCTCAACGAAATCCCGCTGTTTGCGGGGTGCTCCAACGAAGTGCTTCAAAAGATCGCTGCCACGGCCAGCGAACGTGAATATGCCAAGGGCGAACTCATCTACGAGGCGGGTGAGCAGGCGCTCGATATGTTTGTGCTGATGCATGGCATCGTCAGCTTCAAGACGCCCTCGGGCGTCGGGCATCTGCACGTCGAAACACTGATGAAGCGGCACATGATCTTCGGCTGGGCAGCGCTCGTGCCGGAACATCCGCGGCGTCTGGGTTCGGCGCGCTGCATGGAGGCGTCGACGGTGCTGACCATGAACGGCGACCGCATCATGGCCATTCTGAGCGAGCATCCGGAGGCTGGCTTTCTGGTGATGAAGCGGTTGTGCTCGATGATCGCCAGCACGTTCATCGGCAAGGCTTAGGACAGAAACCCCAGCTGGTGGGCGGCCAGAGCGGCGAGGCTCGCGGCACCGATCCAAAGTGCGAGGCGGGTCCAGACGGCGCCGCGGTTTTCCGCCTTGCCGATGGCGGCAACGGTTTCGGGATCGAGCTTCAGGCCGTCCCGCGACATGGCCGACAGGGCCGTCAGTGAGCCTTGGGCCTGGGTCAATAAGTCGGGAACCTCGGCGAGCAGGCGGCCAATGGTCGTTGCGCCTTCACCGGCCTCCTTGAGGCGACCGCCGACGCCGAGGTTCTGCTCCATCCATTCCCGGGCTATCGGCTCTGCTGCCGTCCACATGTTGAGATCAGGGTTCAGCGAGCGCGCGACGCCTTCGACGATGACCATGCTCTTTTGCAGCATGATCAGCTCGGGGCGGGTCTGCATGTCGAAGACCTCGGTGTAGGCGAAGAGCTGGCCCAGGAGGTCGGCCATCGATATTTCGGAGGCGGTGCGTCCATGGATCGGCTCGCCGATCGCCCGCAGCGCCTGGGCGAAGACCTCGACAGGGTGATGGGGCGGGACGTAGCCGGCCCAGAAGTGGACCCAGGCGGCGCGCTGGTAGTCGCGCGTGATCAGCCCGTGGAGGATTTCAGCAAGGAAGCGGCGCTCCTTGGCGCCGAGCCGGCCCATGATGCCGAAATCGACCGCGACCACCTTTCCGTCGCCATCGACGAACAGGTTGCCCTGGTGCATGTCGGCATGGAAGAAGCCGTCGCGCATGGCATGCTTGAGGAAGGAGCGGATGACGACGAGGCCCAGTTCCTTCTTGTCGAGACCGCG
>CAZDNY010000550.1:0-2491 GCA_964506885.1 uncultured Hyphomicrobiaceae bacterium
CCGCCCAACCTCCTGTCTTTGAGGGCGGCTCGGCAGCCAGACAGCGCACAAGTGCGTGCCCTACATCCCCGCGTAGTTCGGTCCGCCGCCGCCCACCCTCCTGTCTGTGAGGGCGGCTCGGCGGCCAGCCAGCGCACGAGCGCGTGCCCTACATCCCCGCGTAGTTCGGTCCGCCGCCGCCCTCGGGGCACACCCAGGTGATGTTCTGGCTCGGATCCTTGATGTCGCACGTCTTACAGTGCACGCAGTTTTGCGCGTTGATCTGAAAGCGGCGTCCTTTTTCGTCCTCGACCACCTCGTAGACCGCGGCCGGGCAGTAGCGCTGCGCCGGCTCGGCCCAGGTCGGCAGGTTGATGAGCAAAGGCACGTTGGGATCGGCAAGCTTCAAGTGGACCGGCTGATCCTCCTCGTGATTGGTTGCCGAATAAGACACGTTGGTCAGGCGATCGAAAGTGAGAACGCCGTCGGGCTTGGGATAGTCGATCTTCCTGGCGTGGCGGGCCGTCTTGAGCGTGTCGTAGTCCGGCTTGCCATGCCTGAGCGTGTAGCCGAGACCGACACCCTTGATGATCGTGTTGAGCCACATGTCGATGCCGCCCAGCATGATGCCCAGGAACGTGCCGAACTTCGACCACAGCGGCTTGGCGTTGCGCACCAGCTTCAAATCGCGGGCGATATCGCCCGTCATCACGTCGGCCTCATAGTTCAAGAGCTTGTCGTGCTGGCGCCCGCCCTTGACAGCGGCATAGGCCGCCTCGGCCGCAGCGATGCCCGACAGAATCGCGTTATGGCTGCCCTTGATGCGCGGCACATTCATGAAGCCTGCTGCGCAGCCGAGCAGCGCGCCGCCGGGGAATACCAGATCGGGTATCGACTGCCAGCCGCCTTCGGTGATGGCGCGCGCGCCATAGGCGATGCGCTTGCCGCCTTCGAGTGCCGGTGCGATCGCCGGGTGCGTCTTGAAGCGCTGGAACTCCTCGTAGGGCGAGAGATAGGGGTTCTCGTAGTTGAGGTGTACGACGAAGCCGACCGCAACGAGATTGTCGCCGTAGTGATAGAGGAACGAGCCTCCCCCGGTGCGGTTGTCGAGCGGCCAGCCGAAGGAGTGCTGCACCAGGCCTGGCTGATGCTTGTCTGCTGGCACCTCCCAAAGCTCTTTCAAACCGATGCCATACTTCTGGATGCGGTCCTTGGAGAGATCGAAGCGCGTGATGAGCTGCTTGGACAACGAGCCGCGGGCGCCCTCGGCAAAGAAGGTGTACTTGCCGCGCAGTTCCATGCCGCGGGCGAAGTTCTCGCCCGGTTTTCCCTCGCGGGTCACGCCCATGTCGCCGGTAGCGATGCCAACCACGGCGCCGTCGTCGTCGTAGAGCACTTCGGTTGCTGCGAACCCCGGATAGATCTCGACGCCCAGTTCCGTCGCCTGCTCGCCGAGCCACTGGCACACGGCGCCGAGCGAGACGATGTAATTGCCGTGATTGTTCATCAGCGGGGGCATCATGACGTTGGGCAGGCGGATCTCGCCGGCGGGCCCCAGATAGAGGAAGCGGTCTTCCTTCACCGGAGTGGTGACGGGCGCGCCCTTCTCCTTCCAGTCGGGGATAAGGCGGTTCAAACCGATCGGGTCGATGACGGCACCGGACAGGATATGGGCGCCCACCTCCGAGCCCTTTTCGACGACCACGACCGACAGCTCCTCGCCGGCTTCGTTGGCCAGCTGCTTGAAGCGGATTGCCGCCGCCAGTCCGGAGGGCCCGGCACCGACGATGACGATGTCGTAGTCCATGGACTCGCGGGGCGGCAGGGTGTCGGCGCTCGATGCCATCGTCTCACTGATCCTTCTCATAGGCGTGGTCCGGTCGGTCTGGCGCTACCTCTAGCCCAAACGCACGGCAAAGCCCAAGTCCGAACACGACTTCTGGCCCAAAAGTGCGGGCTTTCGCGGATCCATCCGCCATCATGCGAGGTGCTGGCCTGCGGCCATGGAGTTGGCTAGGTTGGCGGCATGAACCAACCCGCCGATACGACCGATTCGCCAAGCCGCCAGCTCGTCGACCTGCTCGCCTGGTATGGGGCGGCGGGCGTCGACTGTGCGGTCGCGGACAGTCCGGTTGCGTGGCTCGGCGAAGCCAGCCGCGTGCCAGGCGCGGAGTTTCAATGGCCCGACAGTGATGCAGCGGGCGCAGGGCGTCTTGCATCGCCCACTGCGAGACCAACACCGCAGGCTGCACCGGCATCGCGCCAGGCGTGGACGCCGGCGGAGTTTCCAGCACCGCCACCGGCCCGCCCCCCGGCTGCTGCTTCCCGGGTTGCCGAGACCGCGCGAACGCCACCGGCACGGTTTGCAACCGGGGCACCGGAGGCGGCGGAGACGGCCGCGCGCGCACTGGCGGCTGGTGCCAGGGATATTGCGGCGCTGGAAGCGGCCCTCAGGTCGTTTGAGGGTTGCGCGCTGAAAGCAACGGCCAAGTCAACGTGCGTCTATCGCGGT
>CAZDNY010000551.1:0-2490 GCA_964506885.1 uncultured Hyphomicrobiaceae bacterium
ATCTCACCCTCATTCTCGGCCAAAGCCAGCCGCGGATTTCGCGCCATCTCAAATTGCTCCACGAGGCCGGCCTCATCGACCGCTTCCGCGAGGGCAGCTGGGTCTATTTCTACGTGGCTGATGGCTCCCGTGGCGGCGAACTCGTGCGCCGCCTGCTTGAGGCCGCGGATGCCGCCGACGCGGTTCTGGTCCGCGATCGCGAGCGTGCCGCCGTAATCAAGCGCGAGCGCGAAACCGCCGCTCAGGCGTTTTTCGAAACCCATGCCGCAGACTGGGACCGCATCCGCGCGCTGCACGTGGCCGAGGGCGAAGTCGAGCAGGCCGTGGCCGAGATGCTGGGCACCGGTCCGTTTGAACTGCTCGTCGATCTGGGCACCGGCACCGGTCGCATTCTGGAGCTATTGTCGGAGCGTTATGCGCACGCACTTGGTATCGATCTCAACCAGTCGATGCTCGCCTACGCCCGCTCCAAGCTGTCCCAGGCGGGCCTCGACAAGGCACAGGTGCGCCACGGCGACCTCTACAACCTGTCCATCGAGGACGGTGCGGCTTCTGCGGTCGTGATGCATCAGGTGCTCCACTTCCTGTCCGACCCCGCGCGTGCCATCCGCGAGGCGGCCCGCGTCCTGGCGCCGGGCGGCAAGCTGTTGATTGTCGACTTCGCGCCGCACGCGCTGGAAGAGCTGCGCGAGCGCTTCGCGCACGAGCGGCTGGGATTCCCGACCCAGCTCATCGAGGACTGGATGCGCGCCGGCGGGCTTCAGCCCGGGTCCGCGCGCACCTTGAGCCCGCCCGCCGACGAAGCGGACGGCAAACTGACCGTTTCAATCTGGATTGCCGAAAAGAGCGCTGTGGCGCGGTCGAACCGCGCACAGGCCCCGGCCCAACGCAAGCTTGAGAGGGCTGAATGATGATTGAGCCACGCGAACGCAAGAGCAGATTGCTCGGAGCCGGCGACATCGACGTTTCCTTCGAATTCTTCCCGCCCAAGAACGAGAAGATGGAGCAGACCTTGTGGTCCGCGATCGAACGTCTGGCGCCGCTGACGCCCGAGTTCGTCTCGGTGACCTACGGCGCAGGCGGCTCGACCCGCGAGCGCACCCACGCCACGGTGGCGCGCATCGTCCGCGAGACCTTGCTGAAGCCGGCCGCGCATCTCACCTGCGTCGACGCCACGAAGGAAGAGGTCGATCAGGTCGCGCGCGCCTACTGGGATGCTGGCGTTCGCCACATCGTCGCCTTGCGCGGCGATCCCGCGGCCGGGGCCGGTCAGAAGTACGAACCCCATCCCGGCGGCTACCAGAACGCTGCCGAACTGGTGGCCGGTCTGAAGAAGATTGCCAACTTCGAGATCTCCGTTGGTGGCTACCCTGAAAAGCATCCCGAGAGCCCGACCATCGAAGCCGATATCGACAACCTGAAAGCCAAGGTCGATGCCGGCGCGGACCGCATCATCACCCAGTTCGCATTCGACAATGCGCACTACCTGCGCTTCCTTGAACGCGCACGCGCCTCGGGCATCTGGGTGCCGATCACCCCCGGCATCGTACCGATCCACAACTTCCGCCAGGTCGCAGGCTTCGCGCTCAGGACAGGTGCCACCGTGCCGGCGTGGCTGGCCCATCGCTTCGAGGGGTTGGAGGAAGATCCCGCCACCCAGCAGCTCGTTGCCGCCGCCGTCGCCACGGAACAGGTCATGGAACTGGTCGAGCAGGGCGTCAAGAAGTTCCATTTCTACACGCTCAACCGCGCCGATCTCGTCTATGCGATCTGCTATCTGCTCGGCCTGCGCCCGACGCCGAGCGCACCGGTCGAGGAGCGCCGGGTCGTCAACGGCTGAGCTCAATACATCCTCGGCGACAGTCCGCGGACAATTCTCATCAGTGAGTGACACACAACATGAAGACCAAACCCTCCGCCGCCGCCCTCGAGCAGGCTGCTTCAGAGCGCATCCTCATCATCGATGGCGCCATGGGCACGATGATCCAGAAGCGCAAACCGACCGAGGAAACCTACCGCGGCGAACGCTTCAAGGACTGGCCCAGGGACGTCAAGGGCAACAACGACCTGCTCGTGCTGACGCAGCCCGACATGATCCGTGAGATCCACGAGGAGTATCTGGCCGCCGGCGCCGACATCATCGAGACCAACACGTTCAACGCGCAGGTGATCTCGATGGCCGACTACGGCATGGAAGAACTCGCCTACGAGATCAACGTGGAGGCCGCCCGGATCGCGCGCCAGGCTGCCGATGCGTGGACGCAAAAAACGCCCGACAAGCCGCGCTTCGTCGCCGGTGCGGTCGGACCCACCAACCGCACGGCATCGATCTCGCCCAAGGTCAACGATCCCGGCTTCCGCAACGTCGACTTCGACGAATTGCGCGCCGCCTACAAGGAGCAGGTGCTGGGCCTGATCGAGGGCGGCGCCGACATCATCCTGATCGAGACCATCTTCGACACCTTGAACGCCAAGGCGGCGGGCTATGCG
>CAZDNY010000552.1:0-2489 GCA_964506885.1 uncultured Hyphomicrobiaceae bacterium
ACGCGCGGTGCAGGCGTGCTTACGGAGCTAGCGGCGGCGGTTCTTCTTTGCTTTTTTCTTCTTCGGTGGGCCTGCGTTCGAGTGCGGTTGCACAGACTGGGTGGCCATTTGCTCGTCCATCTGCGGTGGTGCGGGGGCATGTTCCTGCGTTGCTGTTGCCTCCTGAGCCGATGTTCCCGGCGACGCAGCCGCAGTGGCGATCGCCTTGGCGTCATCGCTGACGCCGAGTGACGAGGTGTCGACGGGATGGCGTTCGGCCTCGCGGGCGAGCGCTGCGTGGTGGGCGGCGACGCTTTGGGCTTCGAGGAAGAGCCTGCGAACGACCGGGTAGCGGGTCTGGATGGCGCGTTCGAGCCGCGCAGTCGTGGCTTCGACCGTTTCGGAGGCGAGACCATCATGGAAATCGACGCTGGCCGCCAGCAGCACGTCCTCCGGTCCCAGGTGCATGGTGCGGATCTCGTTAACGGCGCGGATCGATTTGTCGGGGCCGACTTCCGTTTCGATCAGTTTCCTCAAGCCGCGCTGCGTGTCGGAGGAGACCGCTTCGCCGATGATGAGCGAGCGGATCTCGATCGCCATGAAAACAGCAACCATCGCGAGCAGCAGACCGATCGCCACGGAGGCGGCGCCGTCGGCCCAGTGGAGGGCCAGCAGGTGGGCGGCCATGACACCCAGTAGCGCCAGCGTCAGGCCGATCATCGCAGCGATGTCTTCCAGGACAACGGTGAAGAGTGCGGCGTCTTTCGACTGGCGCAGGGCGTCGACGATCTTTCTGCCGGGCTGACGCCGGTTGAATTCCTTGAGGGCGCGATAGGTCGAATAGCCTTCGAGCGTCATGGCGACGCCGAGCACGATGTAGTTGATGTGCGGGTCTGTGATGGGGTGCGGGTCGAGGAGTTTGTGGACGCCCTCGTAGATCGATACGCCGGCACCCATAGAGAACAGCAGAACGGCGACGACGAATCCCCAGAAATAGAGTTCCTTGGAATAGCCGAAGGGGTGGGACGCATCGGCGGGGCGCTTGGAGCGCTTCAGGCCGAGCAGAAGCAGGGCCTGGTTGGACGTATCGACGAGGGAATGGATCGCCTCCGACAGCATGGCGGAGGAATTGGTCCAGGCGGCTGCGGTGAATTTGGCCAGGGCGATGCCGAGATTGGCCCCGAGTGCGATCAAGACGAATATTGTGGAATCTGTTCTCGCCACGTGAGTTGGCCTCGTCGCTTGCCGGTGCGCGGGATTGTTCCCTACATGCCTCAATGCTCGGCTGGCGCAATGCCCGCATCGGTCCGCCATGCGTGCAGACGTCCGGCGTTCGGGACGCGCTGGCGCTCAATGGTCTGCGTCTATCACGTGTCGTTGCCGGAATGCAAAGGCCCCGCCATCACGGCGGGGCCTTGTCAGATCATCGGTGGCGCGTGGGCGCTGCTTACTGCTGAGGCTTGGGCTCGGGCTGGGCTGCTTCCTTTGCCTTGTCGACAGCTTCCTGGGCCTTCTCCTTGGTCGCCTCGTAAGCCTCCTTGGCCTTCTCCTTGGCGGCCTCATAGGCCGGGCCGGCCTTCTCCTTGGCCTTCTCGTAGGCGTCCTTGGCCGTGACCGAACTCTTGTCGGTCAGTTCCTTGGCCTTCTCCATGGCGCGATCGAGAAGCGACTTCTTCGGCTTGGCGCGCTTGAAGGCCTCGACACCCTTGAGCAGCTCGGCGTTCATGCCGGGCAGGGTCACGACGGTCTTGCCGTCCTTCTCAACGAACTTGAGAGCGGAGAGTTTGACGCCGACCTTCTTCTCGGCAACGCCGAGGAAGCCGCCGGTGCCCATGACCACGCCTTCGACGCGGTTCCAGTCGTTGAGGACGAGGTCTTCGATGTCGCCAATGATCTTGCCGTTCTCATCCTGCACCTTGGCGCCGATCAGCAGATCCCTGGCGAGATACTGATCCTCGCTTTGTGCATCGATGAAGAGGCTGTCGGTTGTCGCCTCCTGGGCAAAGGCTGGAGTTGCGGCGATGAGGCCAAGGGCGATGAGGGAAGCGATCTTTGTCTTCATATGTCCTTATGTCCTTCGTTCAGCCGGCGGTCTGGAGCGCCGGGAAAGGCCACCACGGCCCGGCAGTGGACCGTTGACGCAGATAATGGGTCTGTGTGTCGATAACAAGTCAGCGCGCTTGCGGTAATTTCGTCGCACCAGGCTAACAGAATCCGCCTGAAGGGCATGAATTCCTGAGGAAAACACCGTTGTGCGTGGGGCGTCTTCCTGCGCCGAGATTGCGCGCAGCAGTCCGCTTTTGCTAATCTGGCAGCCAATCGGATCAGCGGCTTGGGCGTACGCGTCTTGCGTACGCCTTTGGCCGTCTTATGCCCGTTTCGGGCTCTCAACAGCGAAGGCGGACCCTGTGGCCGACACCAGCGACGACGACATCCCGGGCGGCGACGAGCCGAGCGATATCCGGCCGGTTTCAATCACCGAGGAAATGAAGCGCTCGTACCTCGAGTAC
>CAZDNY010000553.1:0-2489 GCA_964506885.1 uncultured Hyphomicrobiaceae bacterium
GAGGTTCTGCGCGGCCTTTTCGACGAGACCGACGATGTCGCCCATGCCGAGAATGCGGCCGGCGATGCGCTTGGGATCGAAGTCCTCGAGCGCATCCCACTTTTCGCCCGTACCGATGAGCTTGATGGGTTTGCCGGTAACGGCCCGCATCGACAGCGCTGCACCACCGCGGCCGTCGCCGTCGGCGCGGGTCAACACGATGCCGGTGATGCCGACCTGGCCGTCGAACGCCGTCGCCGTGTTGACGGCGTCCTGGCCGGTGAGACTGTCGGCAACGAGCAGGACTTCGTGCGGATCGGTGACGCGCTTGACCTCGGCAACCTCGGCCATCAATTCGTCATCGACCGTAACGCGGCCGGCTGTATCGAGAAGAACGACGTCGTAGCCGCCGAGCTTTGCCGCATCGCGGGCACGACGAGCGATCTGCACGGGTGTCTGGCCCGCGACGATCGGCAACGTGTCGACGTGCGTCTGCTCGCCCAGGACTCGCAACTGCTCCATGGCGGCCGGACGCCGCGTGTCGAGCGAGGCCATCAAGACCTTCTTCTTGTCGCGGTTGGTCAGGCGGTAGGCGATCTTGGCGGTGGACGTCGTCTTGCCCGAGCCCTGCAGGCCGACCATGAGAATGGCGATGGGCGGTGCGGCGGCAAGATCAACCGGTTCGGCATCAGAGCCCAGTGTGGCGACCAGCTCGTCGTGAACGATCTTGACGACCATCTGGCCGGGGGTCACCGACTTCAAGACCTCCTTGCCGATCGCCTTTTCCCTGACGCGATCGACGAAGCTCTTGACTACATCAAGCGCCACGTCAGCCTCGAGCAGTGCGCGGCGCACTTCGCGCATGGCTTCCGAGACGTCGCTTTCGGTCAGCGCGCCACGGCGGGTCAGCTTGTCGAGCACGCCGGACAGGCGGTCGCTCAGGGACTGGAACATCTCGTCTCCTCGGTGCGGCGCTCATGTCGAGGGCGCCGCGTTCAAACGGGCAAAGCAAAAACGCACCCGCGGGCGAAACTCGCCGGCGGGTGTTGGCCCCCCTGCCTCCCGGATATATGGCCCGCTGTCGGGTCCAGTTCCATGTGCAGGGCGGCGGCTCGTTTTTTACGGGCCGTCGGAATTGCGCGGAAAAATGGCGGAGGGGGATGGGAAAGTCAAGTTCCGCCTGACGTGCCCCCATACGGATGTCCGCTCACGTTGGATCTGCGCAAATTCTGCATGCGTTGCTCCTGCGGCAGACGAAAGTTACATAGCGATGTAAGCGTTCCGTCAGTTTGATCTGCGTACTATAAAACTCAGTTCACTCCTTACCCGCCCTTGAGCCGATGTGTCGCGTTTGGCTCTACATGCATGGGGGAAGCAGGGGTGGGCTCTGCACAGCAGGTGACCCAAGCGCCGGCTGTGACGTTGACCAGTCCAGCCCGATCCGGCGTTCCCGCAAGCTCGATCCGGCTGGACTGGTTCTTATTTTGCGCGCGGCCATCCGCTTCGGTGGTGGCACGGGCTCGTGTTCCTCATGTCCGAGACAGAACACTGGCCGCGGATCTCGGCCACGAGGCTCGGGCTTTCACCTTTTTTGCTTTTTCGCGCAAGAAGTCCTCGTCAGAGGACCTTCTTTCCGTTTTCATCTGACGTGTTCGTGTCTTGTATTCCAACAAACGTCGACCGCCCAGGAACGCGGTCTTTTCTCGAAGGTATCGCCCATGGCCAGTGCTGCCTCACGTCCCTCCTGGCGCCGCGCGTGCGCGACATTCGTTGTCGGACTGGGCTTGATTGCCTGTGGTGCCGATCCGTCCGTACACGCGCAAGGAGCCAACCCGAGCGAGCGGGCGGCTTTCGAAAGCGCTAAGGAACTGGGGACCGCCGCGGCATTCGATGCCTTCCTGGCGAACTACCCTTCGGGGTTCTATGCCGATCTCGCACGCGCCTATCAGAAGAAGCTGGGCGACGCGAACGCGGCTGTACCGTCCGCTGCGCCACTCGCCCCCGCTCAGCGATTTCCCGGCGTGACGGGCTTCAATCTCGTCTCAGCTTATCATTCCGCCGGCGTATTCCTGAAGAATGGACCCGACTCCTGGGTCGAGCAATTCACCAACGGCGCGCCCGTGTTCCGGTTCAAGGAAGTCGGGCGAACCGACCGCGAGGTGCAGCTTTTCGACCGCTCGCGCAGCGTCTACATCGGCCTCGACGTCACGCAGGCGATCATCTGGTACTCGGATTCAAGCCAACCGCGGCGCCCGCTCTACGAGATAACGCGGGCGGAGGCCGGTGCTGCCGCTCCAGCGCCGGCTGCGGCTGCGCCCTACGGCAGCTATCCCAAGCCGGCCCCGCGCGCGACCGGCTGCGAGGAGGGCTGGCGGCTGGTCAACGGCCGATGCGTCAAAATCCGTGCGGGAGAGAAGCCCGGCGGGTGCCCTCCCGGAACGCGACCGGTTCCGGAGACCGACAATTGCGTGCCGATCAAGAAAGTGCGCAAACCGCTGCGCTGCAAAAGC
>CAZDNY010000554.1:0-2454 GCA_964506885.1 uncultured Hyphomicrobiaceae bacterium
GTACCATCGGCAAGGATCGCGTCGATGGCCTCGACATTGTCCCGCATCAGCCCATAGCGCACCGACCGCGAGCCACAGGAATTGTTCGCCGTCATGCCGCCGATGGTGGCTCTGGAGGAGGTCGAGACATCGACGGGAAACCAAAGACCGTGCGGCTTGAGCTGCCGATTGAGGTCTTCAAGGACAATGCCGGGCTCGACGGTACACCGGCGCGCTCCCGCGTCGAGGTCGACGATTCTATTGAGATGCTTGGAGCAATCCAGAACGAGTCCGGAGTTGATGGTCTGTCCGCACTGCGACGTGCCACCGCCGCGCGCCGTAACCGCTACGCCCTCGTCGATGGCGATCTGAACCGCGTTGCAGGCCTGATCGATTGAGCCCGGAACAACGACGGCACGAGGCATCATCTGATAATGGGAAGCATCCGTGGCATAGCGGCCGCGGGAAAAGTCATCGCAGAGCACCTCTCCCACATTGTCCGCTGCTAGTCGCTTCTCGAAACCGGACGCCGCCAACACTGCATCTCCCGACCTTGTTCTTCGTTGCAAGACCATTGTCCGGCCAGGGATTATCCCTATGCTCAGGCATGCTGCTCATGACTGAGCCGTTCCGAGCGGACTATGCCTCAGCATATCCAGATTGTTTCCGGGTAAAAATAAGGTCAGGTGGGGCAAATGCCAATCAGTTGCTTGGCCGCTGGTGCTGCACGATCGGGCATCGGTGCTCTTGCTGGGTGATAGGCGTCATGAGTTGCAGCACAGCATGAGACTTTGACCGCCCATGACGAAGCGGGCCGCCGGCCATTGTCCGAATACTCTGCGCTGCGGTCGTCTCTGCGCAGCGCTATGTTGCGCCTGCTGAGGGCTGCAACGGGCCACTCGCGTCGTCAGCCAACGCGACCATGTCGGCTTCCGCCACGAACTGATCGCGCGACCCACCAGCCTTTAACCTGCCTTGCCGCCCACACGATGCACTGCCACCTCGCCGTTCTTTAACGACAGCGCCAGTTCGCCCCGCTTCAAGGCCAGCGCATCCTCGCCGAACAGTTGAAGCCGCCAGCCGTGCATGGCTGCGACGTCGGGCGCGTCCTGCGCGGCGATCTTTTCCAGGTCCGAGGTGTCGGCGATCAGCCGTGGTGCCACGCCATGCCGTGCCGCCGCCGATTTCAGCAGCACCTTGAGCAGTTCCACCGTCGCCGTCGCCTCGGCCGACAAGGGTTCGCCCTGCCGCAGCGGCGGCACCTCGCTCATGTCGCGCTCGAGCCCGCGCTTGACCGCGGCCACGATCTCCTTCGCCCGTGCCGACCGGGAGAAGCCTTCCGACAGGCTCCTCAGCCGCGAAAGCTGCTCGGGCGCCGTCGGCGACTGGTTGGCGATGTCGTAGAGCGCCTCGTCCTTCATGATGCGCGCGCGCGGCACGTCCTGGGTCTGCGCCAGCTCCTCGCGCCACGCCGCCAGCTCCATCAGCACAGACAGCGCCTTGCGGTTCTTGACCCTGAGCTTCAGCCGCTTCCAGGCGTCCTCTGGATGCGTCTGGTAGGTTGCGGGCGTGGTCAGCACCGCCATCTCCTCGTCCACCCACGCATGCCGTCCGGTCTTGTCCAGTTCGTCCCGCAGGTAGGCATAGACCTTGCGCAGATGGGTGACGTCGCCGAGTGCGTAAGTGAGCTGCTTGTCCGACAGCGGCCGCCGGCTCCAGTCGGTGAAGCGCGACGACTTGTCGATGTCCTTGCCGGCGATCTTCTTGACCAGATTGCCGTAGCTCACCGAATCGCCGAACCCGCACACCATCGCCGCAACCTGCGTGTCGAAGATCGGGTGCGGGATGATCCCTGCCTGGGTCCACACGATTTCCAGGTCCTGGCGCGCGGCCTGGAACACCTTCACCGTCGTCTCGTCCGCCATCAGCTGCCACAGCGGATCGAGCGCCAGCCCCGGCGCCAGCGGATCGACGATCGCCTCGATATCCGGCGCGGCTAGCTGCACGAGGCACAGCTTCGGCCAGAAGGTCTGCTCGCGCAAAAACTCGGTGTCCACCGTCACGTAGTCGTGGGCGGCGAGTTTCCGGCACAGATCCTGAAGGTCTTGGGTGGTGGTGACGACTTGCATGCCGGCTCGGATATACCCCAGCGGCGCCGCCTTGTCGCGCCCTTGCGGCCACGACTTTCGGGGCTGTGGGCAAGCCGCCCCGCCCGCCCTTGACTTTCCCGGGGGGGCGTGCGCTTTTCCGGCCCTTGAAAGACGATTTTCCACGATTTCGAGGGGCGAAGCGCCATGGCTGAGGCGAAGGCGGCGGCAACGGCTGCAACGGACGGATCGGGAGCGGGCCTGCACCGCTACCGTTCGCACACCTGTGGGGCGCTGACCGCGGCCAATATCGGCACTGTCGCCCGGCTGTCGGGCTGGGTGCACCGGGTGCGCGACCATGGCGGCCTGCTGTTCATCGACCTGCGCG
>CAZDNY010000555.1:0-2448 GCA_964506885.1 uncultured Hyphomicrobiaceae bacterium
GCGCCCATCTTGAGGCCGAACAGCTCGTCGATTTCCTCGTCCTTGGAGGTCAGGAAGATCACGGGCATGTCCGACTGCTGGCGGACCTTGCGCAGAAGCTCCATGCCGTCCATGCGCGGCATCTTGATATCGAAAATCCCCAGGTCGGCCGGCTCCTCGGTCAGCGCTTCCAGCGCCGACACGCCGTCGGAATAGGTGCGTACCCTGTAGCCTTCGGCTTCCAAAGCCATTCTCAAAGACGTCAGGATATTGCGCTCGTCATCGACCAGTGCAATCGAACTTTTCTCTTTCATCGTCGCCTCTCGCCCCTGCCATCCGGCCCGGTTGGTACTCGGTTACGACGGGCTTTATGGTCGCTTCGTGTGTCAAATGTGGCAGACGCACTGTTCACTACTCGATCTGAACCCCATCTGAATAGGCGAGGTGCCGGCCTTGAGCAAGCGAACGGACCGATTTGCGCACGCTGCGAACGCGTGCCTGCGGCGCGCCGGTTGTGTGGCCATGTGAGAGCCACACTTGCAATCGCGGGTTTTTCCACGGAATTCTCAATAGGGACTGGACGGAAAGGGCGCGCAATGCACGAGCAGGGCCAATCGCCGCGGCAACTGACGGCGGGCGAGGCAGCGCGGCTCATCATTCGAGCATCGCTCAAGGCATCGCTGGCGACGCTGGAACGAGGAACGGGTTTTCCGTACGCCTCGCTGGTGACGGTCGGCTTCCGGCCGGACGGTGCGCCGCTGCTGCTGCTGTCCCGGCTGGCCGTCCATACGCGCAACCTGGAGGCCGATCCCAGGGCCAGCCTGCTGTTCGATGCCTCCGACGGGGCAGGTGATCCGCTGGCAGGCGGACGGGTCACCGTCGTGGGCCGCATGGAGAAGGTCGTCGATACCCAGGTCGTGCGGCGCCGCTTCCTGCCACGTCATCCCGGTGCGGAGATGTATGTGGATTTTCCCGATTTCAACTTCTGGCAGATGGCGGTCGAGCGGGCGCATTACATCGGCGGGTTCGGTCGCATTGTCGATCTGACCGCGGGCGACATCCTCACCGATGTGCGCGGTACGCAAAAGCTCATCTCGGCGGAGGCCGAAATCGTCGCGCACATGAACGATGATCATGCCGATGCCGTCCAACTCTATGCGACCCGGCTTGCGGGTGCCGAACCGGGGGCATGGCAGATGACTGGGATCGATCCGGCGGGGCTCGACCTCATGGACGGTGCGCGCGGTGTGCGGTTGACCTTTGCGACACGTGTCACGAATCCGGACGAAGCGCGTACTGAACTGGTGCGGCTGGCGCATGCGGCACGGTCCAGGACGACTTGATTTCGCGCAAATCCCGGCGATTCACCTTGGTCTTTCGTTGAGAGGTTCGTGTGACCTTTGGAAAGACACGGAAACCAAAAGTGCATATCCGCCATGAATTCTTCACGGATTACGACTTTGGGCCACTTGTTCGTGCGATTTTCGAAGCCTACTCAACCGGTCTCTGCCTGCACGAGGCCATGGAGCTTGTTTTTTGCAAGAAAAGACCGGCCGCCGGAATGTTCACGTTCTGGCCCTTTTCTCGCATGTGTCGCCTTTGACTGACGCGGGTTGGAGATTCGAGAACGCGGAGACGGGTGCGCGGCATGACATGCGATGCGCGGGGCCGCCTCGTTTGAACACCGTAATGCTGGAGCGGTAGATCCCATGGCGAACGAACTTTTTCCACTGAATGCGGCGGGCAAAATTCACCGTAACCTGCGCGAGACGATCCTGATCGAGGATGCGGTCCGCAAGGGTGAGGGAAAGCTGGCCAAGACGGGTGCCTTCTGCGCGGAGACCGGTCAGCACACGGGGCGTTCGCCCAACGACAAGTTCGTCGTGCGCGATGCCGAGACCGACGGCCAGATCTGGTGGGACAACTCCAAATCGATGACGCCCGAGCAGTTCGATGTGCTGCTTGCCGACTTCCTCGCGTTCGCCAAGGACAAGGAACTTTACGTTCAGGACCTGTTCGCCGGCGCCGACGGCACACACCGTCTGGCGACGCGGATCTTCACCGAGCTGGCCTGGCATTCGCTGTTCATCCGGCACATGCTGCGCCGTCCGACCGATGCGGAACTGGCCGGCTTCGCGCCTGAGTTCACGGTCGTCAACATGCCCAGCTTCAAGGCCGATCCGGCCAAGCACGGGACGCGGTCGGAAACGGTCATCGCGTGCGACTTCACGCGGCGCATCGTGCTGATCGGCGGCTCGTCTTACGCGGGCGAGACGAAGAAGAGCGTTTTCTCGTTCCTCAACTACGTCCTGCCGGCCAAGAACGTGATGCCGATGCACTGTTCGGCCAACGTGTCGAAGGACCTCAAGAACTCGGCAGTGTTCTTCGGGCTGTCGGGGACCGGAAAGACGACGGTGGCGCGGCTCGTCGCGCGCGATGCCCCGCATCAGGGGCTGGTGATCGAGGTCG
>CAZDNY010000556.1:0-2441 GCA_964506885.1 uncultured Hyphomicrobiaceae bacterium
AACGATCTGAGATCGCCGGGGGCGAACCAGGTCGGCGGAGGGACGGTGCCGCTCGCGGCGAGGTGCAACCGGCCGCCTTGGGCAGAGGCAAGTGTACAGCGCTCGTACAGACTGACGCGGCGCGAGGGTGTGCCCTGCTGCTGGTCGAACGCCGCCACGGACGGAAAACCTTGCGGGCCGAGAAGGGCCAGCGTCTGCGCGGGCGCGGGCGGGTGGGTGAGCGTGCGCATCCCGGAGGCGGGGGTGGCAACGTCGGTGACCGCGGGTGAGGCTGCGAGGCGTGGAGGCGCGATTCGGGACAAGGAGGGTGGTGGCGCGACCGGTGTCGCGAGCCTTGCCGTGGCGTGTGCGGAAACCGCGGTCGCCGAGACGTGCGCGGAGCTACTGTCGATGGTGGACAGGTTTGAAAGGCTGGCGATCGGCCGGGCAGCGTGCTCGGGTCGCTCGACCGCGGCCGTCAGGTGCGAGGGAGTCCTGATCCAAGCGGCGGTGCTGCCGGGCTGAAGCCCTGCGGGTCTGGCGAACGGTGCGGCGGTGGTCGTCGGCTGCACGGCGGCGTGGCGATCCGTGCCGCTCGTCGTCGGCAGTGTCACGGGAGCGACCGGCCTTGCGATCAACGCGCGCAGGTGCTTGCCAAGCTGGAGGCTCTGGTTGCCGGCAATGGCGATGGCGAGAATGAAGAAGGGGGCCAGCAAAAGCGCGAAAATCTCGCGGTCCTCTGCGGCGACCGGCAGTGCACGGACGCAGGCACGCGGCGCCTCCTGAACCCACGCGATGGCGTTGCGCGCGGATGTGACGCTGCTGCCGATCCCGGCGGCAATGGGGTTTGGACGGCGGGCAACCACGCGGCCTGCATGGCCTGTGGGCGTATGGTTCGGCCGTGCCGCGCTGGAGGAGCGCGCGCGGGTGTGAGCGGCCTGCGCATGCTTGTTGCGGCGGGCCTTTTGCCTGGGCCTGTTGTTCGCGGCCTTCCTCATGTCGGCGCGGACTTCCCCGTTTACTTCCCCCGGCCGGTGCCAGCGTGTTGCGCTTGCCATCCCGGCTATGGCGCTACAACGCGAATCGCGGCGGCCACTTTGCAATGGTGCCGCATCGGTTGTGGCGGGATCGTGGATCGTTCGACGTGTCGGCAGCGCTGCATCGCGCATGCGTCCCAATCGTACGAAGTTCAGCCCCCCGGGCGGGGCTGGCGAACTTCCACTCAACCTGAAACATACGACTTAAATGGTTAATAACGAAATCAGAAATGCTTTGGCTGACATGCCGGCGGCAGGGCGTGGCGCGGGTGCATCAGGGCCCTGGCGGCCGTGGCGCCCGGGTAGCAAATGCGGCGTTTCAGGCCTCCGGCAGGCCGATCTGCCGGCGTATGTCGGCGCGGGTGGCTCCCTTGGCGCGCAGGTCCTTCAGGCGCGGAGCGCCTGTGCTCTTGGCCAGCTTTCGGCCGTCGGCGCCGTAGAGCAGGCGGTGGTGATGATAGAGCGGCTCCGGCAGGTCGAGCAGAACCTGGAGCAGGCGATGCAGGTCGGTTGCTGCGAAAAGATCGGCGCCGCGGGTGACATGCGTGATGCCCTGGCGGGCGTCGTCGACAACTACGGACAGGTGATAGCTCGCAGGCGTATCTTTGCGGATCAGGACGGCGTCGCCCCAGCGGGCCGGATCGGCCGTGATCGTGCGTTGTGACCCGTCTTCGGCGATTTCGCAGAATGTGAGAGGGCGTCCGCCGCGTCTGTCGGTCGCGAGGGACAGCGCTTTTTCCATGTCGAGACGAAGGGCCGCGGGCTCGCCGGCAGCGAGACGGGCGGCTGCCTCCGTCGCATCCATACCGCGATAAAGGCCGGGGTACAGCGGCACGCCGTCGGGGTCGTGACGTTCGGGCCGGCCGGCTGCCGACCTGGCGGCGATCGCCATGGCAATCTCGCCGCGGCTGGCGAAGCAGGGGTAGAGAAGGCCGAGGTCCTGCAGGCGGCGTGCGGCGGCTGCGTAAGCCTCGAAGTGATCGGATTGGCGTAGTTCCGGTCTTTCCCATTCGATGCCGAGCCATGCCAGGTCGTCGCGGATGGAAGCGATGAAATCCTCGCGCGAGCGGGCCTGGTCGATATCCTCGATGCGCACGAGAAAGCGGCCGCCGACGCGCTTCGCCCAGTCGTATCCGATGAGGGCGGACAGCGCATGGCCCAGATGGAGTTCGCCGTTGGGGCTCGGCGCAAAACGGAAGATGGCGGGCGCGCGGTGAGGCATCGTCGGAATCCCGGCGCGCCGGGTTTCAATGCGCGCCCTGGGATTGATCTAGTCGTCAATGTGCCCGGGCTCAATGGCGGGAGATGCGTTCAGCAGCTGCCGTCGGGGGAACGAGAAGGCCTGAAAGTGCGCGCGATCTGTTCGAGGATTGGGCTGTAATAGTGGCGTTGCTCATGGGGATAGAGCATGGCCCAGCTGGTGAT
>CAZDNY010000557.1:0-2439 GCA_964506885.1 uncultured Hyphomicrobiaceae bacterium
GACTGCGCCGGCATAGCGTGTCTCAACCCCTCGATCAGTGTCGCCGATGTTCCAATCGGCGAGGCGCGGCCCGCCCCTCCTGCCAATCGGTCCAGATCGAGCCAGCGCGAAGCAAACGCGAAATCCAGTCGTCTCTGCCGTCCCCATTCGAGTGACAGTTCGCCGCTCAGCAACTGCGGCTGACCGACATTCTCGATGCTCGCGACAACGTCAGTGATCTGGAGCCGGTCCGCGTCGGCCTGGAGACGGCCCTTGACATCGGCGAATACCGCAGCCGGCGGCGACGCCGCCTGAACCGAAGCTTGCTCACCCGATGGCGCTGCCGGCAGAACCGGTAGCGGCAAAGCCGCCGATAGCGCACCGCTCACCTCGGGCCGCTCGGACAAACCAGTCAGGCTGCCCTCGAGCTTGTAGACCGGGCCTGCCTCGTCCTTCGGACTGGCCGCTGCCTTGAATCGGATGGTGCCGTCCGGATCGGCTTTTGCCGTCACCAGCCGCACGTCCCGCGTCCGACCGCTCAGCTGCACGTCACCGGCAAACTTGTAGGGCCCATCGAGCGCTTCCGCGGAAATCACGCCGGAGATCCCCGTCACTCGGCCGACCTCGCCCGCGCGAGCATGATTGAGCACCAGTGTCCCGTCGGTGACGTCGACAGCCTGCAGCGCGACGTTCTGCGGCACGAACGGCAGTGTGCCTGGGCGGATGCCGAGCGTGGTCCAGTTGCCGACACCGTTCTTGTCGACGGCAAGCGTCACGACCGGCTGCTCGAGGGTGACATGCCGTGCTTCCAGGTTCCCCTGCAGCAGCGGCGGCACCGACAGCCACAACGTGAACGATTCTGTTCGGAACAACGGCTCGGTCGCCCCCAGTCGCGTATCGGCGATGCGCAGCTTTTCGAAACTCAGATAGGGTGTCGGCAGCAGCCGCACGTTGATCTTTCCGCCGACCCGCACGTCACGGCCCAGAATGCGCGTTGCCTCCTCCTCGAAGACACCGCGATAGCCGTTCCAGTCGACGAAATACGGCACCGCGAACAGTGCCGCCAGCACCGCCGCGAGAAGCCCGCCGATCCACATCAGAACGGTATTCACCGCCCGCACCCCCTGTTTGCACACCGGCCGCTTCCACGGGCGGATTGCAATTGAGCTTCACAACATGAAGGTCGCCTGACCGAAACTTGGGACAAAACGCTGGGCGGGATCTGCGCATGGTCCGCGCAGACATCAAACATCTTGAGCAGTTTCAATGGCCTCTACCCCTGGCCACCAATCTAGCTCGCGCCACCCGCTGCGTCATCCCACAGCCCGGCCACCAGCCACGCATTGCATGTAAAGCGTGGCGCGAGAGCCATTGCGTGTGAATACGCAACGCGCGCCGGACCGCGCCGGCCAACGCTATGTACCATAAACCTCACCCGGCAATCCTATGTCGCGCCCGTGGCGATCCGCGGGCAAGCCCGGCGCCGGCTAACTCTTTGCCACTCGCTCTTTATTTGTGCGCCCGACGGGCTCATAGTGGCGCCAAAGATGCATGAGCCCGAACGCCCGTGAGCAGCCAGCCCGACAAGCCGTCCGCCACCGGAGCCACGCCATCCGGCGCGGCGGGTAAGGCGCAGCGTCCACTCTCCAGGGTCGTCGGCGCAGCGCGCGAAAGTCTCCACAACGCAATTCTGGAGCGCTTCCAGCACAACTTCGACGATTTTCTAACCGACCGCCAGCCGCTGACATGGCTGATGGGCCTCGTGATCGGCATCGCCGTCGGCTACGCCGCCCTCGCCTTCCGCCATCTGATCGGCTTTGTTCAACTCGCCTGGCTGGGCTCGACCAGCGAAAAGGTCGCCTCCCTCGCCGCCGCCTTGCCCTGGTGGCAGATCCTCCTGGCACCCGCGGTCGGCGGCCTCGTCGTCGGTTTCATTCTGCAGCGCTACATACCCGGCCAGCGCGCACACGCCGTCGCCGACGTCATCGAATCGCGCGCACTGCGCGACTGCAAGATCGATCCGAAAACAGGACTGTTGAGCGCCCTTCTGGCGGCCCTGTCGCTCGGCTCCGGTGCCAGCGCCGGTCGCGAAGGCCCCGTTGTGCATCTGGGCGCAATGATTGCCTCCTGGCTCGAGCACCGCTTCCAGCTCTCACCCGCCAACCGCCGCACGCTGTTGGCCTCCGGCGTCGGTGCCGCCGTTGCCGCTTCCTTCAACGCACCCATCGCCGGTGTCCTGTTCGCACATGAAGTCATTCTCGGACATTATGCGATGCGCGCCTTCGTCCCCATCGTCATTGCCTCGGTCGCAGGCGGCGTCATCAGCCGCGTGCATCTGGGCAACTTCCCCGCCTTTACGATTCCCGACTACCAGATCACCTCCTACCTGGAAGTCCCCGCGTTCGCGCTGCTCGGCGTCACCTGCGCCATCGTCGCCATCCTGTTCCAGTTCACCATCAT
>CAZDNY010000558.1:0-2433 GCA_964506885.1 uncultured Hyphomicrobiaceae bacterium
CGGACACCGGCCGTGGCCTCTCGGGATGCAGGTCGGGCTTCAGGAGTGATCGTCATGGCACCCAGGCGGTCGATTGCGTTTGGCGGACCTTAGCCGAAATTCCGCAAGCCACCTAGGCAGCCTGCCAGCTTGGTCGCGCTGGCAGCCGCACGGCTTCAATTGACGAGACCTATGCCGCCTGATGCGCCACGAGACGGCGGTCGAGTTCCACCACGCCACCGCCCGGCGCCACGAGGCCACGCCCGGTCAGTTCGATGGCCCACCCCTCGTCAACGCGCCGCACGCGCACGAGGTTGTAGCGTGCCAGCGGTTCATCCTTGTGCCGCCGCCCCGCCGATCCCGAAGCGATGCCCACCACTGGTATCTTGCCAGCCGGTCCCTCGCCCCAATTCAGCGTATCGCGGTGATTGTGCCCATGCAGGACCAGTTCCGCACCCGTACGATGCAGCACCTCGGCCAGTTCCTTGGCATCCTTGAGCGCGCGCGCGTCCGGCGCGAGCCCCGGCAGCGGCGGATGGTGAATGAGGACGACGCGTGCCAGATCTGTGCGCGCCAGTTCGCCGAGCACACTTTCGAGCGCCTCCAGTTGCGCATGTCCGATTCGTCCCGCCGCCACGAAGGGGCGCGTCTCGACGGCCGAGTTGACCCCGACCAGAGCCACCGAACCAACTTTGCGCACCGTCGGAAAACCCAGCGGCGTCGCACCCGACCCCGGAAGGGCCCGGCCGAACTCGTCCGAGGCCATATAGTCGCCCCACAGCCGCACCCCCGGATGCGATCCGATCCGCGTATAGATGTCGTGATTCCCTGGCACCACGGTCACCCCGTCAGGTGGACCGACGCTCTCGAGCCACTGCAGCGCGGCGGCATACTCGTTGGGCAGACCGATGTTGCACAAGTCACCGGTGACCGCGATGTGGTCGGGGTGCGCCGCCATCATGTCCGCGACCAGAAGGTCTGCGACGTCGCCGCGGTGCACGTGTTTGCGCCCGCGATGCCAGTTCATCAACCCGAGCGTGCGCTTGACGTTGAGGTGGCGCGCGGAAAGCCCGGCGAGCGGCGTGATGTGCACATCTGAGATGTGCGCGATGGTCGTGGATTGAGACATCAGCTCCCCCGGAAATCCGCCCCTGTTTAGCCTCAAGCCTTCGTGCTGGCCAGAACCCAGGCCTTGCCAAGCGCCCTTGGTATGCCTCAAACAGTTCCCCCCGATATCCCGGAGCCCATCGTGCCGATCAGCAAATTCGTCTCTCGCAGCCTGCAGCGCTACTGGCGCATCTCGCGCGGGCTGACGCTCGAGGCCCGCGTGGCACTGATCGACCCGCATGGCGGTGTTCTTCTCGTCCAGGACACACCGGGCGCCGTCTGGCAGTTTCCCGGAGGCCGCGTCAAGCATCGCGAGTCGGTCGCAGACACCCTCGCACGCAACCTCGCCGCTCAAATCGGGCTGACAATCGACCGGCCGGCCGACTTCTTCGGCATCTACGTCGGCACCGGCACCGCGCGCGCCAACCACACAGCCCTGTTCGTGAGCCGGAACTGGCGCTCCGCTGTCCCGCCTGCGCAAACAGCCGGAACGTTGGAGCATGATGCCTTCACCCTCGACCGGCTGCCGCCTGAGACCTGTCCGGCGACGCGGCAACGCATACTGGAAATCTTCGAGCAAGCCCCACGCTCCGAGACCTGGTAGCGCGAGCGCTCGGCGCGACGCTGCGCCACGCCCCCCGACCTGCTGGACCCGCCTCGACGCGCGTGCTATGCGCCAGCCGCCTTCATGGCATGGCAGTGCCATACACCAGCCCCGGGCCGACGCCTCCCAACTGCGTTGCGCGCCCACACCTCCAAGTCTCACCAAAGGCACGGCCCATGCCCTCCGATCTGACGATCAGGCCCGTACACGAAACCGATCTCGACGCGATATCGGCGCTCCACCAGCGCGCGTTCGGCCCTGGTCGCTTTGCCCGCACGGCCTATCGCGTGCGCGAGGCGACACCGCAGTTCACGCCTCAATGCCGCGCGGCCTTCCTCGAAGGAAAACTCGTGGCCGCATTGCGCTTCACGCCGATTACCATCGGCGGCGACGATGGCGCATTGCTCCTCGGACCGGTTGCCGTGGAACCCTCGGCCAAAGGCAAAGGCTACGGCCGCACCCTGATCGCACAGGCGATCGACGACGCTGCCGCTGCCGGTTTCACGCTGGTGCTTCTCGTCGGTGATCTGCCCTACTATGGCAGGTTCGGCTTCGTAAACGTCCCGCCCGGACAGATCGTGCTCCCTGGCCCCGTGAACCCTCAGCGACTTCTGGCGCGTGAACTCGTCGACGGTGCCATGACGCGCTACCGTGGCCTGGTCACGGCCTCCTGATCCCGCAGCAGATCAGGACCGAGCGAAAGGCCGTGGCTAGAGCATGTTCAGCCGAAGTGTGAAGCGGTT
>CAZDNY010000559.1:0-2424 GCA_964506885.1 uncultured Hyphomicrobiaceae bacterium
ATGAGCGGCTTACAGACCCAAATCCCCCAGTACGCCGGCCGCCAGCAAACCAAGACCTACTAATGGCGCGAGATACGCTCACACAACCTGGAACCTGCGCGCACGCCCCATCGCGCACCGCAAAGGCTTAAAACCGATTGCTGCAATTGCGAAGGAGCATTGCGGCGATTGCGGCGCACAGGGTGGGGTGGCGCGGCATCCTTCAGTTGCAGTCGCAGGAACATCGCGGGCGGCGATAAGAAAAGCCGGCGGGATCTTGCGATCACCGCCGGCCTGCACCTTACGGTCTTTGCTATCGGTTCAGCGACGCACCGCCGGTGTTTCCACCTCCAGGCCCTGGCCGCGCCACGCGAGGTAAAGCTCCAGGTTCACGTAATCATCGGCGCCGCGGCCCTGCCCCTTGGCACGCACCTGTTCGTTGCAACCCTTGAAGCGGCGGTGCAGCGAACCGGGCTTCTGCCATTTCAGGCGATAGGTCGGGAAGCCGTTCGACTGGCCCTGGCTCAGCACCTCGGCGCGGATCTGCTGCCCGGCGTTCTTCTCGTGGCAGTGCGCGCACGCCATGTCGAGCTGACCACGACGGGTGTAGTAGTACTCCTTGCCCTTCTCGAAGAAGGGCTTGGCCGGACCGTCCACCTTGACGCTCATCGGCATGCCCCGCGACTGGTACTTCACGTAGATCATCATGCCGAGCATCTGATCCTTTTCCCACTCGTAGGGCTTGGCCTTCATGTTGTTCTCGCGGCAGTAGTTGATGCGCTGCTCGAGAACCATCGGCTTCTTCCACTCTTCGAAGTAGACCGGATACTTGGTCGCCACGCCCTTCATGCTTTCGGCAGCATCGTTGTGGCAGTCGGCACAGGACTTGCCGGCCTCGCCGTCCTTCTTGGACCACTCGCGCTCGCCGATTTCCAGCCACGGGCCGGCCGGGTTGGCGAAGTCGTCATCCCACATGCCGCGGGTTTCGTTGGAGGCCCACTTGTAGCCTGAGTAGATCTCGGTGAGTGGGTGTCCCTCTGCAGTCGGCTTGACCGCCGTGGAGACGCCGGCCGGCTCCGCGAAAGCTGCGGTTGAAAGCGCGAACCCGGCAATAAGGCCGATAGCGCTCGCCTTGATGAGCTTGTTCATGCCTGTTGTTCCTTCCCTTGTCCGATCCCTTGGAGCGTTCTGCGCCGCTTATTCCTTCAGCGTCTTCAAGAACGCCACGACATCTTCCACCTGCCCTGCACTGAGGATCGCGAGACCCTTGCAGTCCGGAAACACGTCGAGGAAGCCCGCATTCTTGTGGAACGCCGGCATGATCGTGTCGGGGAAGTTCTTCTTGGGATCGACGACCAGCATGCGCAGTTCGCCCTCGGTGTAGCGATCGGCAACGCCGTCGAGCCCCGGGCCGATGTAGCCATGCGTTCCCAGCGGCATCTTCGACTTCTTGCCATTGAGATCGGTCACCTCGATGTCAGGCTTCGTCTCCGCCATCTTTTCGACCTTGCTGATCTGATGGCACGCGATGCAGTTGCCCAGACGCCGATGCGCCATCCAGCCCAGCCCCCGGTCCGCGTCCCCGGCCTCGGTGGTCAGCGGCTTGTCGATCGATGCTGGCAGGTTTTTGCCCTTGGACACCTCATAGGACGCCACCTCGGCCGGCTCGCCGTCCCTGCAGCGCTTCGGTGCCTTTTTAGGCTTGGCCGCGGCGGCCTTGTCGGCGGCCGGCTTCTCTTGCGCGGCAGCCGGTGCAGCCGCCACTTGCGCCGCGGCAGGCGCTGCGTCCGACTTGGTCTCACTCTTCGGCTGAAGCAGCTCAGCGGTCTTCGGACCGAAGTTGCCGTCGGCAGTGAGCTTGTTCTTCCTCTGGAAGTCGCGCACGGCCTCACCCGTGCTGCGCCCGTAGAGGCCATCGATTTCCAGACTGTAGCCGTGCTGGTTCAAGCGCTCCTGCAGCGCCTTGACCTGATCGCCACGATCGCCAACGCGCAACACGCGATCAAATTCGACAGTGGCGGCGGCTGGTTGCCCCTTGGCACCCGCTGGCCATGACGCGAAACCTGCAGCGACGAACGCCGCGCAGGCGCACGTAATTATCCAGTGATGGTGACGCATCTTGCGATCTCCCTCCCTTGAGTTTCTGACCCATATGATTATTTGAGCCGAAAGGATCGCTGGGACAGCCCCGCGCCCTGGCCGTTGTTGGCCAGCCGATCTGCCATGAGCGACAGACAGAAAAAATCGAGCCAGCGCCGAATATTAAGATGTGGCAATATTTGGGGTCAAACGGATTGCATGACGCAGTGCAACAATTCGTCACGCAAGGTTTGCGCGGGAACTCGAACGCTTTGTGCGGAGCGTTGTGTCCCCATCGCGGATCTCCACCAGACCTCACGCCTGAAAGATCGGCCCGACCAGATCGGGGCGGTGGTGCGCGAAGAC
>CAZDNY010000560.1:0-2417 GCA_964506885.1 uncultured Hyphomicrobiaceae bacterium
TGCGAGCGTCAGGCCATATGCCTTGGGGATCGCGCCGGCGCGCGTGGTGAGCCTCAATCCAGTCCATGTCGCCATGGCGGCCAAGTTCGAGGAAGCGGTCGAGCTGTGCGGGCGGATCGTAGGTCATGCGCCGGAAGGCTTGAGGCGTTGTGATGCCCACTGCATCGAAGCCCAATGCGTCGGCCCACTGGCGGATGCGCGCGGTGAGCGAAGTGTTGCTATCGCTTTCGGTATGCGAAGTCCGGCCGCCGGGAGCCTGACTGCCGGTCGCGGTTTGCGCACTCATGGCGCGTGCTCCGGATTTCGCGCGTTCAGAAATCCAGGTCGGCATAGTGGGAGGGCGCGGCGACGCCGGAAATGTGCTCGGCGAGCAGCGGACGGAACGCGGGGCGCGATTTTATGCGCGCATACCAGATGCGTGCCGGCTCGTAGTCGTCCCAAGGTACTTCACCCAGAAAATCCAGACAGGACAGATGTGCGGCGGCGGCCAGATCGGCGAAGCTCATGTCGTCGCCAGCCAGCCAGTGACGCTGATGCGCCAAATAGGCAATATAACTCAAATGATAACGCAGGTTGGCACGGACCGCGCGCAGGATCGTCACATCCGGAGCTCCGGCGCCGCTCTGGCGATAGGCGCGGTAGACGCGCTCCTCGAGGATTTCGCGCGTTACCTCGCGATGGAGCTTGCCGTGGAACCAATCGACCAGCCGGCGGATTTCGGCGCGGTCGGCGCGGCTGCCGGGAAAGATGGGCGGTCTATGGCGTTCGCGCGGGTTCGCTTTCACTTCTTCGGCGATGTATTCGGAAATCGCGTAACTGCCGCACAGAGCGGGGCCGCCGCCGTCGAGCGTCAGGACCGGCAACTCGCCGGCGGGATTCATGGCCAAGAGCTCGGGGCGGTACTCCCAGGGCCGTTCCTCGATCAGATCGACGGCGAGACCCAGTTCGCCCAGCAACAGGCGCACGGAGCGTGAATGCGGACAGAGCCTGAAGTGCGTCAATGTGGGCATGGACGGCTGAAGGGCTCCCTTGAGCGTAGCTGTTGCGGTTCGACCCTAGCTCGGCGCCGCAGGGGGATTCGTCAAGTCTCACGGTCAGACTAACACAGCGCATTCGCCGGGCGAGGTGTGGCGCGCGGGGCGCGCTTTTTTGTGACTCGTCCTGTTATGGAGGGCGCTGAGAAACTTGTTTGGCGCCGGCTTCAGTGTTCAGTACCGGGTGTTGCGCTGGCCAAGCGCGAATACAGGGGGCGGGGACGATGGAAACCTGGCAAGTGATCCTGCTGGGCGTGCTGGAGGGGCTCACCGAATTCATTCCGGTTTCCTCGACAGGCCACGTGCTGCTTGCTGGGCATTTCCTGGGATTCAACTCTCCGGGCAAGACGTTCGAGGTGCTGATCCAACTCGGTGCCATCCTGGCCATTCTCACGGTCTATGCAGCGCGGCTCTTGGGGATGCTGGTGGACCTGCCACACGACCGGCGCACGCAGCAGTTCGTTCTGGGCGTGCTGATCGCGTTCATGCCAGCAGCGGTGATCGGTGCGCTGGGGCACTCGTTCATCAAGAGCGTGCTGTTCGAAACGCCGATGCTGATCTGCATCATGCTCATCATCGGCGGTTTTATTTTGCTGTTCGTCGACCGTCTGCCGTTGCAGCCGGTCTATCACGATGCGATGGACTTTCCGCCATCGCTCGCCTTCAAGATCGGGCTTTGCCAGTGCCTGGCGATGATACCGGGCGTGTCACGGTCGGGATCGACGATCGTCGGTGCGATGCTGCTGGGCGCAGACAAGCGGGCTTCGGCGGAGTTCTCGTTCTTCCTGGCCATGCCGACGATGGCGGGCGCGTTCGCCTACGACCTCTACAAGAACTGGACGGTGCTGGAAGTCGACGACGTGACCAGCATTGCGCTCGGGTTCGTGACGGCGTTCATCGCCGGCGTGTTCGTGGTGCGCTATCTGCTCGCCTTCGTCAGCCGGCACGGATATGCGCTGTTCGGCTGGTGGCGCATCATCGTGGGCGGTGTCGCGTTGGGGGCGCTGCTGGTCATGGGGCAGGGTCCCGTTGTGGCCGGCTGATACGGCTGTCAGGGGGCCGCGACCAAAGCGGGTGTCGTCGATGCCGTGCCATTCGTCATCGGCAGGCCGCTGTGGCGGCGCGCAGGCGACGCTCCAAGGCGCCTGATCGATCAGGCCGCGTGCGAGGTTGCCGGCGAGGTGAGTACTTCGCGCAGCGCCTTGGCATCCGGAGCAGTGCGCAGACGTTCCAGCATGGCCGGGTCACGGACGAGGCGGGAAATGCGCGCCAGTGCCTTGAGATGGTCGCCGGAGGCATGCTCGGGCGCCAGCAGCAGGAACACCAGATCGACGGGTTCGTTGTCGGGCGCTTCGAAATCGATCGGGGTCTCGATGCGCGCGA
>CAZDNY010000561.1:0-2172 GCA_964506885.1 uncultured Hyphomicrobiaceae bacterium
TGCAGGCGCGCGCCCGCGGCCTGGCGCCGGTTGCGGCCCTTCAAATCCGCATCGACGTCGAGCTTGACCGGCGGCAGGATCGTCACCTTGGTCTTGGGAAACCACACCTTCTTGGTCTGGTAGCTCGAAAGGTAGCCGAACTTCGAACGCTCCAGTCCGTCGATGCGCACGGGAATGACGGGTGCGTCGGCCTTGTCGGCGATCATGGCGGTGCCGTCGTAGACCTTCATCAGCCCGCCCGTGACGGTGAGGCGGCCTTCGGGGAAGATCACCAGCGTCTCGCCATCCTTCACGTGGTTGATGAGCGAGCGCGTGCCGAGCGGACGGGTGGGGTCGATGGTCCACGTCTTGGCGAGCTTCAGGAACGGTTTCACCCACCACTTGCTCGCCATGCCCGTGTCGATGGCGAAGCCCGCATGCGAGGGCAGCAGCGCATACATCAGACCGGCGTCGAGCAGGCTGACGTGGTTGGGCGCGATGATGGCCTTCTCGCCTTCCGCCGGCAGGTTCTCGCGGCCCTCCACTTCGACGTTGAGGAACAGGCGGTAGAGGAACAGGATCAGGTCCTGCAGGCCTTCGCGGCCCCAGGCGCGCATGACGAGCGCCATGGTGACAAGCGAGCCAGCGCCGACGACCATGAACTGACCGCCAAGACCGATACCCGCAGCAGACAAACCCATCAGCGCGACGGCGGCACCCGTCATGAAGGCAGCATTGAGCACGTTGACGCCGGCGATGGTGCGGGCGCGGCGGTCGGCGGGCGCCCAGGCCTGCACGGCGGCGAACGAGGGCACGATGAAGAGGCCACCGGCGATAGCAAGGCCCAGCAGGTCGATCGACAGGCGCACGCCCGTTGTGGTCGCGAGGAACGCCCAGGCGTCGATCGGAGCAGCGGCGGTTTCAATGCCGGTTGCGGTCCAGCCGATATCGAGTGCGAAGAGGCCCATCAGCAGCGCGCCGAGCGGGACCAGCGCCAGGTTCGGGCGCATCGTGCTGGCGCGGGCGGCAAGGCCCGAGCCTAAGGCGATGCCGACGGTGAAGATGACGAGGCCCAGCGTGATGACGCTCTGCTGGCCGCCGACAAGATCCTTCATCAACGGCGGCAGCAGCGACAGCGCGACAGCGCCGACCAGCCAGAACCACGACGTGATCATGGCGCCGATCCAGATGCGGCGGTCCTTCTTCAGGTCGCGCAGCAGGTGCACCGTCGAGGTCACGGGGTTCTTGGTGATTTGAAGATGCGGTGCTGCTTCGCCTGTCAGCGGAATGAAGCGCGAGGCGCCATAGCACATGACGGCCAGCGCAAGAATCGCGGCAACGACCGGCCAGCCGGCGACGCCACCGGCAACAGCAAAGCCGCCCGCAATCGTGCCGATCAGGATCGCCATGAAGGTGGCACCCTCGACCAGGGCGTTGCCTGCGGGCAGTTCGCGCGTTTCCAGGTGCACGGGCAGGATGCCGTACTTGATCGGTGAGAACAGCGCGCCGATGACGCCGAACAAGCCGAGAGCAACGAACAGGATCGGCACCGAGTGCAGCACGAAGCCGAGCGCGGCAAGGCCCGCAACCGGGATCTCGGCAAGCTTCAGCCGCCGCGCCATCAGCGCCTTGTCGTAGCGGTCGGCCAGTTCACCGCCGAGCCCCGACAGGAAGAAGAACGGCGCGATGAAGACGCCGCCCGCCAGCGCCACGAGCTGCGAGCCCGTCGTGCCGCCGATCTGGAACACGATCAGCATGACGAGCGCATTCTTGACGAAGTTGTCGGACAGCGCTGACAGGAACTGCGTCCAGAACATCGGCGCGAAACGCTTGGAACGCATCAGGGTGGTGGCGGACATCGGACGAGACCTCTTCATGGGTAGGGCGGGGCGGCGCGGTTTCGCGGCCTGCGGAAAGGGGTTTGGCGGCGCGGGCTATTGGGACGTGATAACCGCAAGGTGGTTAAAGAACGGCGCTTGCGGAGCGATCCGCACCCGCCGCAGCGGCGGGGGTCATGCCGATGAGACGGGCGTCGGCATCGGCCACGATATGGCCGGCACGCGCGGTGTAACCCAGCAAAGCATCGGCAATTCGCGCCTTCCAGCGGGCAAAAGCGGCGCGGATGGTGATGATGGTTCGATAGGACATGGTCGTTCTCCTCACACAAATGAACGGTGTTCAAAATTATATATA
>CAZDNY010000561.1:2189-2409 GCA_964506885.1 uncultured Hyphomicrobiaceae bacterium
GTTTGCGGGGGCAGGGCGAGAGGGTTAGCGCAGGGTTAAGAGTGGCGGCGGGGGCGCGGGTGAGAGGGCGGGGGGCGGAGAGAGGGCGTCGGCGCGGGCAGGCGCGGGCCCAAGCGGCGGGCGCGGGCCAAATACGGCGGGCGCATCAGCACCGGCCGAGCGGCTCATGGCGTCCGCCACCCATGCTTCAATCTGCGATTGAGCGATGTGTGGCTGGGTT
>CAZDNY010000562.1:0-2408 GCA_964506885.1 uncultured Hyphomicrobiaceae bacterium
GGCGGTCCGGCCGGTTTTTCTGTCTCAGCCATGAAGCCTCGGATGCGTGCGGCCAGCCGCGTCGGTACGATCAGGACGGCATTTCGGCGCCACCGGCGCGCCGTTTCCCGCTTTTCGCCCGAAAAGGACGGCAGATGCGGCCTCCTAGCAGGTCGCGAACGGCCCCGCAACACGCCACCGGACCGGCGTTACCATCAAGCCGTGGACAGGACGTCGGGTCTCCAGCGGTTTCAGCGGAACCCGTTTGCCGGCAAAGCACACTTCCCGGCGCTTGCGCGCACAAACGCCATGTCGCGGTGTGCATGCCCGACGCGCTCTGTCATGATAGGAAGCCAAGGGACAGCGCCGAATCGACAGCTCGGCGCAGCAGCCTGCGCCCGATCGGAGCGCGAGCCGCAAGGGATTGAGACGATGGTCGAAATGAGCTGGCTTCGCACGCGCCTGCCTGGCGCCCGAATGGGTTTGGTCAAACGCGCCACGTGCGCCCTGATCGCCGTCGTGCTGGCGTGTACGCAGGTGCCTGTCCGCCTCGAGGCCCGGCCGGACGAAGCCATCTACACGGTCGCCAACTACCCCGTTCAGGCCAAGGCTGCCAACGCCGTTGCAGCCAAGGAGCAGGCCATCACCGATGGGCAGAAGGCCGCATTCCGTTCCTTGTTGAAGCGCCTCGTGCCCGTCACCGCCTATGCCCGCATCAAGGGGCTGAAGGAGGCCGATCCCCAGAGGCTTGTCGACGGTTTTGTGGTGCGCTCCGAGCGCAATTCCTCAACCGAATACATCGCTTCACTGGATTTCGCCTTCCGCGCCGATGCCGTCCGCGCCCTGTTGCGCCGCGAGAACGTTCCATTCATCGAGGAACAGGCACCCGAAGTCGTTCTCGTTGCCGCTGTGCGCGAAGGCGGCAAGCTTGCGAGGGGCGGCGCCGTCGCCGATGCCTGGCTCGACATCTGGCGCGATCTCGATCTCAAGAACGCCCTGACACCGCTCAAGCTGGCGGCAGTCAAGCCTTTCGTTCATGACGATACGCTCAATATGCTGGTCGCCGGAGACGAGAGTGCCAACCGCGTCATGGCCAACGAATATGGCGGCGCCAACGTCGTGACGGCGATCGCCGAGGTGGACCGGCCGGGCGGACGCGTCCACGTCATTCTCGCAGGGCGCGATGCCGTCGGCCCGTTCAATCTCAAGCGCAGCTATCGTCTGCAAGACGGTGACGTGGGCTACGCGATGGAGCTGGCGGCGGTGATCTCGGCCGGCATCGTCGAAGGGCGCTGGAAAGCAATCAAGGCGCAGAGCTTTGGCGGCGTTGCCGCCCTGTCCGAGCCCGGTGAGCCGGTCCGCATGCAGGTCGAGTTCCAGGGGCTTGCCGAATGGAACGCCGTTCGCGCGCGCGTCCTCGAAACGCCCGGCGTTTCCAACGTCGAGGTCGATGCCGTCTCTGCCCGCGCTGCCGATCTCCAGGTCAGTTATCCCGGCGGCGGGCCGGCACTCGCCGACGCCTTTGCCGCGCGCGGCTTGAGCCTGCGCAACATCGGCGGCAACTGGTTCCTGCGATCCAGCTACTGAACGGCTGTCCCGGCTCAAAATCCGAGCCGGGGTCACCCATTGTCCTGGCTTGCGCCCCGAGGCGCGATTTGCAAGCTTGCGCCGGTTCGGCGGGGCTGGGCTCGCCGCACACGGAGTGCAGACTTTCCAGAAAACCACGCCTTCACCAGCCGGTTGCGTCTGGAAAGCCGATCCAGCAAGCATCGTTCGAGGTCAGCCCCCGGGGGCGGCAGAGCCAATCAAGATCAGGTCGAGAGTGTCCAACCTTCCAAATTTCATCACGCTTGGCCGGGTCATCCTCGTGCCCATTGTCTTCTGGCTCCTGCTGACGGGCGAAATGCAGATGGCCTTCGTGCTGTTCGTCCTGGCAGGCATTTCCGACGGGGTCGACGGCTATCTGGCCAAGCGCTTCGGCTGGACGACGGAGTTGGGGGCCTATCTCGACCCGCTGGCCGATAAGCTGTTGCTGGTGTGCATTTTCATCGCGTTGGGGGTCGCTGCGCAGCTCCCCCTCTGGCTCGTCATCGCGGTCGTCTCGCGCGACGTGCTGATTGTCATTGGCGTCGTTCTGTCCTGGCTGCTCGCCAATCCGGTCCACATTCATCCTCTTGTCGTATCGAAGTTCAATACCGTCGCGCAGATCGTCCTGGCGGCACTCGTAATGGCCGACGAAGGCTTCCAACTGGGCCTTGGCCTCCTGCGTCAGGTAATGATCTGGCTGACGGCCGCCCTGGTCCTGGCCTCCCTGGCAGCCTATGCCAGGACTTGGCTTCTCCACATGACGGGTTATGTATCGGGGCCGCCTCCGCGCTAGTGTTGCGTCACTGACGCTTGGTCCCCGGTTGCGTGCCAAGGTGGCCTGC
>CAZDNY010000563.1:0-2404 GCA_964506885.1 uncultured Hyphomicrobiaceae bacterium
CGTTTCGCATCAGCCGGCGCCGAAGGAGCAACCGCCCCGGAAACTCTCAGGCAGAAGGACCGCGTGCCTGCCGACACTCTGGAAAGCAGCTTCGTGCATCGTTTCGTGTACGAGGCTCACCCAAGGGGACAAGACTTCAAGCCGGCGCCGGAAGCGACGCGGGCCCAAGTCCAATCTCTCAGGTTCCGCGACAGAGGGGGCTTTGCGTCGGCTGGCGTTCACGCGCTCAGCCGAAACACGAGCCCGAGGAACCTGCAATGAGCCCACCTGCCGACGATCATCAGGACTTGCAGCGCACACCGCTTTACGGGCGCCACGTCGCGGCCGGCGCGAAGATGGTGCCGTTCGCGGGCTACGAGATGCCGGTGCAGTACCCTATGGGCGTCTTGAAGGAGCACCTGTGGACGCGCGAGAAGTCGGGGCTGTTCGACGTCTCGCACATGGGGCAGGCGTATCTGGTTTCCGCCGACAAGAACCACGAGACGGTGGCGCGGTTCTTGGAACAACTGGTGCCGGCAGCGCTTGTCGAATTGAAGCCCGGACAGCAGCGCTACACCCAGCTCCTGAATGAGGATGGCGGCATCATCGATGATCTGATGGTGACGCGCTCTGAAGACGAGGTGCGGCGCGGCGTGCTGGTGCTGGTCGTCAACGCGGCGCGCAAGGAGGTGGACTTCGCGCGCATCGCGGCGCTGGCGGACGAGACCAAGTCGATCCGGCTCATTCCCAACCGGCATTATGCCCTGCTGGCCTTGCAGGGGCCGGTGGCTGTCGACGTACTCGCAACGATTGCGCCAGCAGTTGCCGACATGGATTTCATGAGCGCGCGGCGCGTCGATCTCGGTGGCATCGCCGCGCACGTCTCACGCTCCGGCTACACGGGCGAAGACGGATTTGAGATTTCCGTTCTGGCCGACGACGTCGGGAGGGTGTGGGACCTGCTCGTTGGCGATGAGCGCGTTGCGCCGATCGGGCTAGGCGCGCGCGATTCGCTACGGCTCGAGGCAGGCTTATGCCTTTATGGCCACGACATCGACGAGACGACGTCGCCGGTGGAAGCAGGGCTCACGTGGTCGATCCAGAAGCGGCGGCGCGTCGAGGGCGGGTTTCCCGGCGCCGTGCGTATTCAGCGCGAGTTGAGCGATGGCGTTCAACGCATGCGTGTCGGCATCAAGCCGGAGGGCCGTGCGCCGGCGCGCGAGGGCACCGAGATCCTGTCATCTTCGGGCGTCACAATCGGTGTCGTCACATCGGGCGGGTTCGGGCCGTCCGTCAATGGTCCCATTGCCATGGGCTACGTGCCGCCGGAGCATGCAGTGCCGGGTACGGGCGTACAGCTTCTCGTGCGTGGCAAGGCGATGCCTGCGGGCGTCGTCAAGCTGCCGTTCGTGCCGCACCGGTTTTTCAGAAGAGAGTAGCGAATGGTGAATAGCGAATAGATCGCCCCTTCGAACCGGCGCCTGGATTCGCACTACTCACTACTCACTACTCACTACCCACCAACGACCACTCACTTCACCCACCGCCTCCCGCACTTGGGGCATCACCCAAAGGCTAGCCAGAAAGGATCACGACACATGGCACTGGAGCGCTTCACCAAGGATCACGAATACGTCCGCGTCGAGGACGGCGTCGCTACCATCGGCGTCACGGTTCACGCGCAGGAACAGCTTGGCGATATCGTGTTCGTCGAGTTGCCGGAGGTCGGCCGCAAGGTGAGTGCGGGCGAGGCGGTGGCCGTCGTGGAGAGTGTGAAGGCGGCGAGCGACGTGTTCGCGCCGCTCGACGGCGAAGTGGTCGAGGTGAACGACGACCTCGTTGGCAACCCTGCGCTTGTCAATGAGGACGCCGAGGGCAAGGCCTGGTTCATCAAGATCAAGCTTGCCGACGCCAATGCCGCCGATGGCCTGCTCGACCGCGCCGCCTACGACGCCTTCGTCGCGGAGAACGGCTGATGGCGGGCGAACATTCGGCAACTATCGTCTGGGAGCGCGGCGACCAGCACTTCCTCGACAAGAAGTACAGCAGAGCGCACATCTGGCGGTTCGATGAGGGCTGTGAGGTGCCGGGCTCGTGCCCGCCCTCCAAGCTCATTCCGGTGCCGATGGCGCGGCCCGACGCGGTCGATCCGGAAGAGGCGCTGGTCGCCTCGCTGTCGGCCTGTCACATGCTGTTCTTCCTCGCGCTGGCGGCCAAGGCCGGATTTCGCGTCGATACCTACGTCGATGATGCGGTAGGCGTTCTCGGCAAGACCGAGCGCGGCCGGACCTTCATGGAGCGCATCACGCTCAGGCCCAAGGTGACGTTTTCGGGTGAGACAAAACCCGATCAGGCCGCCATCGACGAACTGCACCACACCGCGCACGAGCACTGCTTCATCGCCAACTCGCTGCGCTCCGAGATC
>CAZDNY010000564.1:0-2388 GCA_964506885.1 uncultured Hyphomicrobiaceae bacterium
CCATCGCGCTGACGACCCGACCCTGGAGCCGCCATGTCCCGCCTCGCTCAACTCGCCGCCGGCGCCTTGCGCGCTGCCGCAGTGCTCGCGCTGACGATTGCCATTGCCGCCGCGCCCGCGCGTCCTGCCCTCGCACAGGAAGAAGCCCCCGCAGCCGATGCCGAACCCAAGGCCAACGCCGCCTCAGACGCGCTGCTTGCGGCTGCCAAGGCCGAGGTCGCTGACATAACGACCGACGCATTGAAGGCGGCGCTTGCCGCCAACCCCGACACCGTCGTCATCGATGTGCGCACCGTGCGCGAAGCCAACCTCACCGGGGGCACCATCCGCGCCAAGCGCAACCACATCATCCCGCGCGGCTGGCTGGAATTCCGTATTTCCGACGCGGTGCCTGACAAGTCCGCACCCATCGTCGTGTTCTGCGGCACCAACCGCAGAAGCCCCCTCGCCGCCCAGACGCTCAAAAGGATGGGCTACACCAACATCAAGAACTACGCCGAAGGCTTCCCCGCCTGGAAGGCGGCCGGTTTGCCGCTCGAAAGGGCCGACGTCGCGGAACTGTCCTTCCTCTACCGCATGCCCGAGAAGGTCGCCGACGGCGTCTGGTCCGCGATCGGTGCCACACAACCCTCCACCTACGAGAACGCCGGCCACAACAACAACCTGTCCATCGTCGTCACCGGCGACGGCGTCGTCCTCGTCAATGCCGGCGGCAGCTGGCTGCTCGCACGCGCCATGCACGAGGAAATCAAGAAAATCACAAACCAGCCGGTCAAATTCGTCATTCTCGAAAACGGACAGGGCCACGCGGCACTGGGCATGACCTACTGGCAGGATCAGGGTGCCAAGATCATCGCCCATGAAGACGCCGCCCACGAGTTTGCCGAACGCGGCCCCGACATCCTTGCCGCCGCCCAGCGCTCCCTGAAAGACAAGTCCTTCCTGACCAAACTCGGCACGCCCGACATCACCTTTGCCGACAAGCACGTCATCGAACTGGGCTCCGAGCGCATCGAGGTCCTGAACATGGGCCCCGCCCATTCGCCCGGCGATGTCGTCACCTGGCTGCCCAAGCGTAGGATCGCCATCTCCGGCGACATGGCCTTCCACCAGCGCATGCTGCCCGTCTTCGACGAGACTCAGACCGGCAAATGGATCGAGAGCTTCAAGGCCTTCGTCGCGCTACAGCCCGAAATCGTCATCCCCGGCCACGGCGACCCGACCACCATCGCCGAGGTCACCACCTACACCCAGGGCTATCTGGAGCACATGCGCGGCGAGATCGCCAAGCTGATCGACGCCGGGGGCACCCTCATCGACGCCTACAAGATCGACCAGTCGGCTTACGAGCATCTCGACACCTACGAATTCCTCGCCCGCCAGAACGCCGGCCGCATCTTCCGCGCCATGGAATTCGAGTAGCGGTGTCAGCTACGAAGCGGCCCCCAGCAAGCCCGTTTTCCGCCCCCGCGCCGAAGCCCGCAGCACCACCCACGCCGCATTTGCACCGGCGCGGTCAAATCGCTATCTAAGGGCCACACCCGCCGGCCGAGGGCGCGCTTCACCGCGACCGCAAATCCCGGCCCCCACCCTGAATTCAGCTCACGGCGCAACCGGCCCATAAACCAACGAAGTTTGAAAAGAAGACGGCGAGAAAAATGACCAACACCGCCCCGACCACGCTTTATGACAAGATCTTCGAGGACCACGTCGTCGAGCGCTCCGAAGACGGCACCTGCATCCTCTACATCGACCGCCACCTGGTCCACGAGGTGACGAGCCCGCAGGCCTTTGAGGGTCTGCGCATGGCCGGCCGCAAGGTCCGCGCGCCCGAAAAGACGCTCGCCGTCGTCGACCACAACGTGCCGACCACGGACCGCTCCCACGGCATCGCCGACGACGACAGCCGCATCCAGGTCGAGACGCTCGCCAAGAACGCCGCCGACTTCGGCATCGAGTATTACAACGAGCTCGACAAGCGCCAGGGCATCGTCCACGTCGTCGGACCTGAGCAGGGTTTCACGCTGCCCGGCACAACGATCGTCTGCGGTGACAGCCACACCTCAACGCACGGCGCGTTTGGCGCATTGGCCCACGGCATCGGCACATCGGAAGTCGAGCATGTGCTCGCCACCCAGACGCTGGTGCAGAAGAAGGCCAAGAACATGCTCGTCCAGGTGGACGGCAAGGCCCCGCACGGCATCACCGCCAAGGACATCATCCTCGCCATCATCGGCGAGATCGGCACTGCCGGCGGCACCGGCCACGTCATCGAGTACGCCGGCGAAGCGATCCGCGACCTCACGATGGAAGGCCGCATGACGGTCTGCAACATGACCATCGAGGGCGGCGCCCGCGCCGGCATGATCGCGCCCGACGAGAAGACCT
>CAZDNY010000565.1:0-2384 GCA_964506885.1 uncultured Hyphomicrobiaceae bacterium
CACGTCGGGCATGACCGCCAGATGCTTGAAGATGAAGGGCATCGACGCGGTGTTGAGGAGCTGCGCCTTGGCCTGCTCCTCGACCGGCACGCCACGCGTCCACATCTTCACGGGGCGCGCGTTGGCGCCCGCGGCCTTGGCGGCCTCGGAACGTTCGGCGAGGAATTCAAATTCGCGGGTCATGACACGTCTTCCAGTTCTTCTTTGCAGTCGTCAAGCGACTCCGATGCCCACTCACCCCAACCCTCTCTCGCGAGGGGAGAGAGGGAGAAGTGCGCGCTTGGATGCATCGCACATCTCACCGGCCCGCCAAGGGCCGGTCAAAGCGCGACTGCGCGTCGGCGCCAGTGCGCCGGACATCAACAAGCTCGACACAAGCGGCGCATAAGCTCTCGCAACTCGTGTCACACAAAAGAGGGGTCGTGGCGACGAGGGGTGATGAAACACAATAACCTGCCTATCCGTTCGGCCACGCGATCTCTTTCGAAGTCACGACGGGAGTCGAACCCGCTTGCGGTCTTTCCAAGATGTAGTTCCATCGGCATTCGCCACGTTCCTTGTCAAATGGCTCCAGCGACGAGAAGTGTGAGAGGCGAGCTCCCGATAACGGTGAGTCGGGTGCGTTTTCCTGACGCAAGCGCTCTTCTGAGGTGGATGTACTCCCACAGGCATTCGCCGGAATGTTCGTCGTTGATCCTTTCGGTTCGGTTCACTGAGGTCGTCATCAAACCGGCCCGACAAGGGCCGGTCAACGCGCAAGCGCGCGTCGGCGCCAGTGCGCCGGACATCAACCTGCTCGACACCAGCGGCGACAAAGCTGTCGCATCTGGAGTCACGTAGATAAAGAGCCGTGACGACGAGGGGTGGCGGAACGCCTGGGTGAAGGATGCTGCCTGATGCAGCCTCCCGAACCCACCTGCTCTACCGCTGAGCTACGGCGACCCTTGCAGGGTACCGGCGGGATTCGAACCCGCGACCCGGTCATTAGCAATGATGTAGTTCCGTCCGGCATTCGTCACGTCTGCGTCTGGTCCTTTCTCAACTCGTTTGTCGTTCGACTGGTGGAGGTGACGGGATTCGAACCCGCGACAATCGCCGAACCAAGGCATTACCCCTGGCCCACCACCGGTTTGAAATGCGCTTCCCTAAACTCGTGTGACGGCTCGGAAGCTCGCCATTCCGTGCAGCAAGGTCGCGAGCGAGCTTCCGGGCATGAGTCACACGAGCCTCATATTGGTGCGATTGTCCACTTTGTTCGCTTTGCTCGCTCGGGCACTCGCTGAACACTCAGGCGAGCAATGCGAACGGGACAATCGGCCCTCTCTGGCTGTTTCGGTGCAACTGCAAAGACCCCGATGATGACTTGCGCCGACGACCGGATCTCAATCCGCCGGTTTCAGATCAATACTTTTCCCGGTACCCGCGCCTTTCCAGGAGGGCACCCCCTTCAGTCGGTCAACTCCTTAACTTGCGTTCACATTCAACGAGGCCGGGGGGACGAGGTATTTTGCTCGGGACGTTCTTCGGTTTGGAGCGATGTAGTCCCGGGCAGCATTCCCCCCGGCATTATTTCGTGGCGCCAACGATTCACGCTGAAGTGTCGTGCTGCGCACGTGGCACTTCAACGATCGTGGGCGCGGTTTCCTTTTGCGCTGGCGATTCACGCCGAAGGGCGATGCTGCGCATCAGTCCCTTCGACGATCGCCAGCGCGGTCAGACCTCGACCTTCTCGATCTCGCCGGTCCAGCGCTCGGGGCCGAGCTGACCCTTCGCGAACCCTGCAACGATCTCGAACACGGCATCCGAGAAGCCGCCGACATTCAAGATGTCGTCACGCTCGGGTGCCTGCGTCGTGCCGTAGGGCTGGATGTCGATGCAGACGAGCTTGGCATTGCGGTTGCGATGCTTGAGCTTCGTCCACTCCGTCATCATTCCCGTGCGATCCGCGCGGCGCGCATCCATCCAGGACTGGTTGTCCGAGACGAACACGACGAGATCGACCTTGGCCTTCACCTTGTTCAACGCCGCGAGCGGCGCCGAGCAGTTCGTTCCGCCTCCGCCGACCGATGCGAGTTTGCCCGCATTGGTCATCACCGTGTCGCGCGGATTGAGGTCGACGTCGACCACATCGCGCTCGAACGGCAACACCTTGGCCGCCGGATTCTGGCGCAACATCGCCGCCGCCACGAGCGCTGCGACATCGATGCAGCGCACCGCCGTCGATGCGCCCTTGCGGTAGCCCGTCACGGGCGAGGACATCGAGCCCGACACGTCGGGGCAGATCACCACATTGCCCTCGATCGCCGGAACATTGGAGAGCGAGACTTCCATGGCTTCCTGCAAGGCCTCGCGAACGAGGTGGGGCACATCACGCCCCGCAGCCC
>CAZDNY010000566.1:0-2379 GCA_964506885.1 uncultured Hyphomicrobiaceae bacterium
CCGAGGATACGATCTGGATCACCTTCAACGGCGTCGCCGGCCAGAGCTTCGGCGCCTGGGTGGCAGCCGGTGTCACGCTCGACCTCGTCGGCGAGGGCAACGACTACGTCGGCAAGGGCCTGTCGGGCGGCAAGCTGATCGTACGGCCCGACCCCAAATCGGGCATCGTGCCGGAAGAAAGCATGATCGTCGGCAACACGGTGCTCTACGGCGCCATTTCCGGCGAGTGCTACTTCCGCGGCTATGCGGGCGAGCGCTTCGCCGTGCGCAACTCCGGCGCTTACGCGGTGATCGAAGGCACCGGCGATCATGGCTGCGAGTACATGACAGGCGGCGTCGTCGTCGTGTTGGGCCCCACCGGCCGCAACTTCGCAGCTGGCATGTCGGGCGGCATCGCCTACGTTCTTGATGAGGCCGGAGACTTCGAAGGCAAGTGCAATCTGGCGATGGTCGATCTGGAACCGATCCCGGCCGAGGAAGCCTTGATGGAGAAACTGCAGCAGTCGGGCGACCTCGAAAGCCACGGCCTCGTCGACGTCATGAGCGACATGACGGGCCAGGACGCCGAGCGCCTGCACGCGCTGATCACGCGCCACGCGCATTACACCAACTCCAAGAAGGCGCAGACCATTCTGGCCGACTGGCCCGCATGGCTGCCCAAGTTCAAGAAGGTGATGCCGGTCGAATATCGCCGCGCATTGCAGGAACTGGCGAAGGCGCAGGCCGCCGACACGACAGGTCTTGGCGTTCTGGAAATCGGCATGACGCGGGACAAGGCCTAGCGACCACGACAAACACAGCGCCGCATCAACAAACGCGGCGCGCAACTCTCAGCCGCGATAGCGATGTGAATTGACGGACAACGACCATGGGCAAGCCAACCGGTTTTCTTGAATTCGAGCGCGCCGAGCGCAAGTACGCGCCGGTCGAGGAGCGCGTGAAGCACTGGAAGGAATTCGTCGTTCCACTCGGCGAGAAGGAGACGAAGACGCAGGCCGCGCGCTGCATGGACTGCGGCATCCCCTATTGCCACTCCGGCTGCCCGGTCAACAACCAGATCCCCGACTGGAACGACCTCGTCTACAACGGCGACTGGGAGACGGCGTATCAGAACCTCTCGTCGACCAACAACTTCCCCGAAGTGACCGGCCGCGTCTGCCCGGCACCGTGCGAAGCGTCGTGCACCTTGAACATCGACGACACGCCCGTTGCCATCAAGACCATCGAGTGCGCCATCGCCGACCGCGCCTTCGAGGACGGCCGTGTCAAACCGCAGATCGCCGAAAAGAAGACCGGCAAATCCATCGGCGTCGTCGGCTCCGGCCCCGCCGGCCTTGCCGCCGCCCAGCAGCTCGCGCGTGCCGGCCACGAGGTACACCTCTACGAAAAGAACGCCCGCCCCGGCGGCCTGCTCGTCTACGGCATCCCCGACTTCAAGATGGAGAAGGACATCATCGCGCGGCGCGTCAAGCAGATGGAAGCCGAAGGCGTGCGCTTCCATTGCAATGCGCATATCGGCAAGGACATCCCCGTCGCCGAACTCGAAAAGAAGCACGATGCGATATTGCTGACCTGCGGCTCCGAGCACCCCTTCGACTTCTTCGCCTCCGCCCCCGGCCGCGATCTCGACGGCATCCACTACGCCATGGAGTTCCTGCCCCAGCAGAACCGTCGCGTCGCTGGAGAAACCCTGACGCAGGGCACCAGGGAAATTCTGGCCACCGGCAAGCACGTCATCGTCATCGGCGGCGGCGACACCGGTTCGGACTGCATCGGCACATCGATCCGCCAGGGCGCCAAGTCGGTCACGCAGCTGGAAATCATGCCCAAGCCGCCGGTCAAGGAGAACAAGGCGATGAGCTGGCCGCACTGGCCGCTCAAGTTGCGTATCTCGTCCAGCCAGGCCGAAGGCGCCACCACCGAATACCAGATCTCGACCGTCGGCTTCGAAGGCGAGGACGGCAAGGTAAAGAAGCTCAAGTACGTCCGCGTCGACGACAAGCTGAAGCCGATTCCCGGCACCGAAGGCGAACTGGATGCCGACCTCGTTCTGTTTGCGATGGGCTTCTCCGGCCCCATCGAGACCGACGTGGTCAAGGAGCTGTCATTGCCGATCGTCGCGCGCGGCCGCTTCAAGGGCATCGATGGCAACGACGTCGACTATCGCGTGCCCGGTCGCGACAAGCTCTTCGTCGCCGGCGACCTGCGTCGTGGCCAGTCGCTCGTCGTCTGGGCGATCCGCGAAGGCCGCCAGGCCGCCCATTCGATCGACAAGGCGCTGATGGGCGCCACACTGCTGCCACGCTGACCGGGCCCGCTTGGCGGTTCGCTGATCGGCGAGTCGGCCAGCCCGCCAGCGACGGCCACATCGCCTGCAAA
>CAZDNY010000567.1:0-2377 GCA_964506885.1 uncultured Hyphomicrobiaceae bacterium
CCGAGCGTCCCATCGAGCCGCGCATCGTCCAGTGCCAGTCCATGTTCCAGGATCGCGCCGCCCAGATCGAACCCGCCTCCCCTCAGCGAAAACCCCGAAGCTACAATGCCCCCGCTGACCTGTGTTTGGCGCGCCACCATGGCGCCATGCCCTTTCGCCGTCGTCAGAAGAATATCGCCGCGAACCTGCGCACCGCTGAGATCGAGTGCCGCATGCAACGGCGGTTCCGCACATCCACCGGCCACAGCCGGCAGCCCGAACGGCGCCGCCCCGCTGGCCTCGCACATCCCTTCGCCCGCCTCGGCTGACCCTGGGAGATTGGCTCTGTCGCACGCACCACCGCCAGCACCGAACTCCGCCCCTTCGGCCTGCAGCGCGCCCCCCAGACGCGCCCGCACGAGACGACTTTCACCGCGCAAGCAGGCTCGCCGCAACACCACCGGCCCCAGCACGTTCAGGTGCGTCGCATCGAGCGCCAGCACGCCATCGCCGATCTGCGAAGCTTCCGCCGCCAGCGTTCCATGCACACTGGCGCCGCGCAGTTGCAGTGGTCCCGCGATATCGCAGGCACTCAGATAAAACCCGTTGGCGAAGACCGCACGATCCGCAAGCAAAGCGCCATCCAGCCGCACGTCGTGCAGGCTGACGCGCTCCAGCCGCGCATCCTCGATTGCCAGCGCACCGCGCTGGCCGTCGCTTTCAATCACCACCCGCGACATGAACAGCGGCTTGTCGAATCGGCAGCCTTCCAGATCGACACCACCGGTGAAGCGCGCCCGTTGCACTTTGAGCCCGGACGCATGCACCACCCAGCCCGGCCGCGCACCCTCCAGCAGATCGCGCAACACGCTGCCCCGCACCGCCTGGTCGCCGAGATCAGCGACCTCGCCGCGAACCGCAGCCAGGATCAAACGGCGCTCGCCAGCGCTCATGTCCGGGCTTAGCAGAGCCAGCGACTGCGTCATTGAAACTCGAACCTCGTGCACATGAGCCGGCGGACGGGCGTTGCCTTGCCACGCAACTTTCGAAGCTGCCGCACTGCTGGTTTCCCCGCGCCCCCGCCAACTGCTGCTGCCCATCAGAGCAATCACAGCAACCGCCGGCCCGTGTTCTGGCTGGCAAACGCGAAATCCCTGCGTCGCAAAAACCAAGGATAAGCCGGTTGCCGAGGCGCGGTCGAGCAGGATCCTGCCACAGTATTGCCAAAAAGCAGCACCGCTCACGAATTACGTTCTCAGATCAACTGAACGGGCCGCTGGGACCCCGTTTGATCCATGAGATGCTATAAGGATCGCAAAGCTCGGGTTCCAGGGCCCGCTTATTGCGTATCTGGGAGGGAAACGAGAACATGTCTTCTGCCGAGGCCATGTCGCAGCTGCGTCCGCGTCACGCGGATGGACGAAACACGGCAAGAGGTGCGCGCCCGCCGCAGTCGGTCAGTATCACGCTGCGCGAACCCGACGGTGAGGCGGCAGCGCCGGAAGCAGCACCGCTCGATCGTCTGCCCGTCAACGAGCCTGACCGCGAGACGTTCATTCCCGTCACCCGGTTTGCCTTGATGGATCGCCTGACTGCGCCGCAGTCGTGGCCCAGTTCCATCGCGCGCGACGCCCGCCGGTTCTTCCAGTATCTCGATTACTGGCGCCATCAGCGTTATGCCTGCCGCACGCTGGCTCTGGAACAGGCCTACGAGCCGTTCAGCCCCGACACCGACCTCCTGCTGACGCGCAAGTTCACCGACGACGAGCGCCGCTCCATGCAGGCCCGCATCGTCGAGGACATGAAGCATCTGCTGCAGCAGGCCAACTACACCCGCGTGGCTCCCGATGATGTTGAGTTGATCCTGACCAGCGAAAGCCACTATGGCCTCGACCTGCATGTCGACTTCACCGCCTTTGAAGAAGTCATGCTCTATTACCGCGGCGCCTCCACCATGCAGCGCGAGCGCCGGACGCTGCGCAAGTTCATGCGCAAGGAGGAATTCGACGTCCCGATCTATCAGCGCCTGTTTCTGCTGTTCAAGCTCAAGCCCTTCGAGGTGCGCGTTCGCGAGGTGATGGAGCAGGAGCGCGTCAACCACAAGGAAGCGCGCAAGATCGTCACCAAGATGCGTTCGATGTTGCCGCCCGAAGTGCGCGAGGACAACATCTACTTGAAGCTCTTCAAGAACATCCCGCGCACCGACCTGGAGATGGTGTTCCCCAACACCGTCGTGAAGTTCCGCCTCATGGACAAGCTCAAGCTGGGCGCGACCTCTGTCGGCAATTCCTCGCCGTAGACATCGACGTCGAAGACTTCCTCGACGAGCTGGGGCAGCGGATGGTCCAGCTCAAGATCGGGCTCATCGGCGTCGAGATGCTCGATCGCGAGACGCTGG
>CAZDNY010000568.1:0-2376 GCA_964506885.1 uncultured Hyphomicrobiaceae bacterium
TCTGGGCAATCTCCGGCCCGAGAGGCGTTGCCGCTGTGCCCGATCGGCGCGCCGGGCTTGCTTTGCGGCGCCCACCGGGCAACCCTTGGGGCAACGGATCGAACAGGGCAACGCCGTGTCAAGGACGGGAACGATGGGGCGCGCGATCGCGGGCATCCTGGCAGGACTGACGATTTTGCTGCTGTCGCTTGCACCAGCGTCAGCTGTCGAATGCGCGCGGGCTGATTTCGAGGCTGTCGTCGACGAGGCCGCCGCCGCCTTGCGCGACCTCAATCTTAAAAACCGCCCGGCCTTCCAGGAGAAGCTGCGCGGCCTCAAGGACAAGCGCGGCTGGTCGCATGATGAGTTCCTCAGAGAGGCTGTGCCCTTCGTCAAAGACGACAAGATCGAGGTCTACGACCAGTCCTCCGCCGAGCTGCTGGATGCGATTTCCAGCATGGGTCAGGAGGGGGCCGAGGCCGCGACGCCCGATTGTGCACTGCTTGAGGACTTGCGCGGGCGGATGGCTGAACTGGTCGCCATCCAGACGGAGAAATGGACCTACATGTTCGGCAAGCTTGAAGCCGAAATGGCAAAATAGGCCTGCGCTGACCGCCGTGCCCGCGCCCGCTGTCACGGGAACCGGCTATTTCAGATAGGCCATCATGCGCCCGGCCGTGATCACGCCGACCCACAGCAGCACCGAGGTTGCCGCCAGCACCCGTGCACCGATCGGCGGCATGGCAAGCCGGTCCCAGCCGGGTGCGCCACGCTTGAAGAGTATGTGGAAGGCCGCGGCGTTGGCGAGCGCCAGTGCAATCAGCACCAGCTTGACCCGGAACGAAGCATTGGCTGCGAACTCCTCCGCATCTGAAGCAAAAAGCAGCGCGCCGGTGACGGCGTTGGCCACGATGCCGCCGAGCACCCAAGGCAGCACATGACGCGAAAGCGCGCTCATCGCAATGTCGCGGTTGAAGCCGATCAGGCGCAAATCGAGGATCAGGATGCCGCCCATCACGAGCGCCAGCCCCAGGATGTGGAGTGTCTCCAGGATCGGATAGGCCCAGGCACTTTCCCGCACGAAAATGGCCAGCGACGAGGCATTGAGGGCTTCGAAGACCGTTCTATCACTCTCCATCTTCGCCAGGTCCGGATCAGCGCGCTGTCTTGCGCATGGTGATCATCCGGCCGGAACCGAAGCGGATCGACTTCAAGCCGATCTCCGCAGGATTGTCGCGTGCCGCCCAGCCCGTCACTGTCGCGCGTGCGCCCTCCTTCAGGTCGGCCTGTGTCAGTCCCTTGGCGCGGGTGGCCAGAATGCCCTCTGTTTCCACCCGCCACGTCACCTCGCTGCCCGACCGGGTTTTGCCGGTCAGGTCGAAAAATATGTGCGGGTTGGCATACGAGACCGAGCTGATGGTGCCCGAAACAGTGACGAGCTTCTTGGCGTCGTATTTAGTGACGAACGTATGGTGGGCGAGCACCGGCCCGAATGCGGAAAGGGTGGCCAGCGGCAGCACGGCCAGGAGCGCCAGGAGCAAGCGCGGCATGTCGACCTCGCGAGTAGCAAAGACACCGGAATGAAACCGGAAAATCAGCACCACAACGCTGCTCGCGGCGCTAGTGCGCGGCGGACACGCCGGGCCGGCGTTCTGTGGGGCAATCGCCTTTCGGGGTTAGACCCGTTTCCAGCCGTTCGACGTCAGGTGCTCCTGCGGCTGGAAGCGGGTCTTGTAGGACATCTTGCGCGAGCCCTCGATCCAGTAGCCCAGATACAGGTAGGGCAGTCCCAGGCTGCGGGCGTAGGCGATGTGCTCCAGGATCATGTAGGTGCCCAGGCTGTCGCCTTCGCAGGCCGGATCATAGAAGCTGTAGACCATGGAGATACCGTCCGACAGCCGGTCGCACAGGGCGACGGCCCGTAGTTGCCCCTTGGACTTCGGACCGACCTTGGCAAAGGGGTCGACAGGCGGGTCGCGGTATTCTGAAAGGAACGTTTCAACCGCACTGTCCTCGACCATCATCGAGTAGTCGAGCACCGTCATGTCGGCCATGCCGCCGTCGGCATGGCGTGCATCGATATAGTCGCGGAACAGTGCGTATTGTTCGCTCACCGCACGCGGACCCACCCGCGCCACCGCCAGATGCCGGTTGCGGGCCTCGATCCGCCGCATGGTGCGTCCCGCCTCGAATTCGTCGACGAGCACGCGCACCGACACGCAGGCGTGGCAGCCCTCGCAATAGGGCATGTAGGCAATGTTCTGGCTGCGACGGAAGCCGCCGCGCAACAGGTTATCGACCAGCAGCGAGGGTTTGTCCGGCGACAGATGCGTGAACAGCTTGCGCTCGAGCCGTCCCGCCAGATACGGGCAGGGCTGCGGCGCGGTCACGTAGAAT
>CAZDNY010000569.1:0-2367 GCA_964506885.1 uncultured Hyphomicrobiaceae bacterium
CTCCAGGCGAGAAGGAGCGCGCTGTATCCTGCGCAGCCGTCGCATCGGTTGCAGTCGCAGGTACTTGCGCCTCGATCTGGATGATGTCGAGCAGCCGGCTCTGCTGCGGCGTGTTCAGGGGAAAGTAGGCATAGGCGCCGACGCTGAGCGCGCCGACCAGGAATACCAAGCTACCGATGAGACGCATGACGCCACCTCCTTCCAGCACGCATGGGGCCTGATGCCACCGCCCGCGATACGCGTGGGCTTGCGCAGTGCGTACTCCGGCAATGCATTGCCGCCTCGAGCAGTTCCAGGCTCGCCGTCCGCAAGTCCGCCCTCGCGTTGACCCTTCGCGCAGGTGCAGACCTGATCATAGGTCAGAATGGCCGCATGCGGAACGCGAGCACCGCTATAGCGCATTCTAGCGCAAAGGCATCGCAATCCGGGTACTTCTCAACTTAACTTTTCACGCCACGAAGGCGTATGCAACTCAGTTTCCCGTGTCCCAGCCAGCCGTGCCACATATGCAACAGTTGGGCTCATCGCGCATCGGTTGTCGGGCCCACAGCGAGTGCCGCCGCGAGTGCACGTCCCCCTGGGGTCATCGGAACACGGCCAAGTGCACGGGCGCCACAGTTAGGCGGGGTGGTGTCGCTGGCCACTAGATGTTGTGGTCTTTGTCGCGGTGAGTTGGGGAGGAGTTGTGTAAAACCAGTCCCGGCCGTGTGGAAAAATCCAGTCTGTTGGACGTCGTGCCTCTCGGGCAGGCCGCTCAGATTTTTCTAGCTGCAAATGTAGCCAACTGATTCTCTTAACGAATCGCTACGAATCGGAATAGCCTCGAAAGTGAGGGGGCGTATTCTGCGTCAGACTTGTTATCCCTGAGCATTTTCGGCGTGTTCTGCACAGGCTTGGTCGAGCGGCGACCATCGATGTGCTCTTGCGCTGTCTTTGTTTCGGGGGCTCCTGCTCTCGTGTGTGTCGAACCGGAAACGCTTCAGTCGCCTGCCGGCTTCCATTGGGGAATGGTGCCGGATGCTCACAGACGGCCGAGCTGCGCTTCTTGATCCTTCGGGAATGGTTCTGCACGCACCGGTTGCGCGTGGGAGATGGAAGCCTACCCCTTGAGGCTAACGAGACCGCAAGCCGGCGTCACGCTGACGTCGGCTGTCCGCACAAGGAGAGGGCAATCCTATGAGACATGCTCTAGGTGTGTTAGGCGTCCTCGCGGCAGGAGTGCTATTGGCAGTCTCTGCTGCGATGAACTGGCGTTTTGGAATAAGTCTCGGAAAAACCGAGCTGGACGGACAGATCTACGGTGCGGCAAGTGCCGCAGCCGACTGCCTCAAGGCACTGATCCCGTTCTTCCTTTTCGCTGCAATCAGAAACAAGATGTGGTCGCAGGCGGTGGCATCGTCCGTCGTCTGGGTCGTCGTCACGAGCTTTTCGCTGACCTCGGCCTTCGGTCACGCCGCACTCAACCGGCTTGATACGGCTGGCCAGCGCCAGGTCGCAGCTCAGACCTACAAGGATCTGCGCGCCGACCTGCAGCGGGCTCAAGAACAGCTGTCCTGGGTGCCGCAGCATCGTCCGGCAGCAACGGTCCAAAGCGATCTGGAGGCGGCCAAGAATGACCGCGCCTGGAAGTGGACCAACGGCTGTACGAAGACGAAGGGCAAGTACCAGCGCGATTATTGCGACAAGTACCATGCCCTGGCGGCCGAGCTGGGCTCTGCCGAGCAGCGCACCGCGCTCGAAACGCGCATCGCCGAGACGCAGGCCAAGCTTGCTGAAACGAGCGGTGGCAGCGTGATGGCGGAGGCAGATCCGCAGGCCGCTGTGCTTGCCAAGATCTCCGGCTTCGAGATCGATCAGATCCAGATGGCGCTCACCGCGTTCATCGCGATCCTGCTCGAGATCGGTTCCGGTTTCGGTCTGTACGTCGCGTTTTCGACCTGGCGGATCGACCAGCGTCTCGCCCCGGCCGCGCCGAAGATGGCGCGCCTGCGTGAGGCAGAGCCGGCCCGGGCTGCACCTGCAGTCCTGCCCGAGCGTGCTGTCGAAGCCATTGCTGCTCCTCGCACCGAGGAGACCAAGAGCATCGAGCTGGTGGACGAAGAGTCCGGGCTCGACACCGCCGCGGCAGCGGTGGCGGAGGTTGCGGAGCCCGCAGCCCCCGTTGCGATCGAACCGCCGCGTTCCGGCGCCAACGACAACAAGTCGGCGCCTGCGGCCCAGCCCCAGCGGCTCGTGGCCCCCGAAACTGACGTTGAACGCTTCTACAAGGAGAGAATCGACACTCAGGATGGTTCAAGTCTGACTGCTACAACACTCTACGAAGACTACTGTGCATGGTGCGATGAGCAGAACAAAGAGCCACTCGCA
>CAZDNY010000570.1:0-2364 GCA_964506885.1 uncultured Hyphomicrobiaceae bacterium
CGGTTTCTCGTAGCGGCGGGTGGTGCGCTCGAACACCTCGCAGGCCGCGGCGGTATGGCGACCGACGTGGGTGTGCGACAGCGGGTTCAAGGGATTGTTCAGGAACAGCTTGAAATTGTTGGCGGCAACGCGGGCTGGCTTCATAGCCGCATGGCCGAGTTCGTACCAATGGTAGAGCACGCGCTCCCCCTCGGAATTGTTATTCCCTCAATGTGGACTGGAAACCCGACCCGACGAGATGCAGTGCAAAAAGTGCCCCCACGCGCAGGCAGCCCCCAAGCGGCCCACGTTTGCGCACTGCGGTAGACCGTGAGGCTGCACTGATTCGCAAGTTGACGAAAGTTGGAAAGCAATCAGAGACTTTGCATGAGCCAGTTGGCGACGGCGGCAGGGTCGGGCGGAACTGTGCGGTGCGAGAGAAACAATCCCTGCTCATCCATGAGATATGCCGTTACAACCGGAGCTGGCGGCGCGCCCTTGCGTTGCCCGGCTGTTGCCTCTGTGGGGGTCGTGGCGGGCACGAAATAGGCCCGCATCAGGGCTTCGATCACGGGTTCGGGTCCGCTCAGCGCGCTCCAGCGACCGCCGGCTTCGGCAAGGATGGCGGCGCGCTGTTGTTGTGAACTGTGGCCCGGATCGGTGACGATCCAGATGCCGGCAATGCGGTCGGCGGCGGGGCCGGCGAGTTCGCGTGCGCTGTTGATAACCTGCAACGTGGCAAGGATACGATCGCGCTCGGCGGCGGGCGCGAAGACCATCAGCCGTTTGCGGCCGGCGTAGCTGCGATCGGTGACGGTTTGCCCGGTGTGGTCGACAAGCTCAAACGGCCCGCCCACCTTCGTGTGGCCGGACGGGGCGAGATGGGGCGATCCCGGCGGCAATTCGGCCCGCCGCATGGCCTCATTTACCGCAATCAGGGCTCCCGCTGCCACGACGATGGCCAGCATCGCGGCGAGCACACGGGTTCGCCGGGTGCGAGGTGAGGCGACCGGCACGCGGCGAAACGACTGGTCAGGATCGGTCATGGCGGATAGCTATGGTTGGGGGCGGTGCGGCGTCAAGCACGTCACCGCGGCCGTCTTGTTCAACGGCTTTGCTGGCGGGTATCCTGGTTTCAGCTCCAGATCGTCCGGGGCGCCAAAACAGGAAACGTCGCCGGTGTCCTCAAGCCAGTCCTTCCTTCTGCCTCCCGATCTTGCGGCTGGTGTCACAAGCAGATTGCGCCTGATGACCATCGTCTGGCTGCGGTGGGTCGCGGTGCTGGGCCAGCTCGCGGCGGTCCTGGTGATCTGGCTCGTGATGCAGTTCCCGTTGCCGGTGGGCTATTGCCTCGGGTTCGTGGCGCTGTCGGCCTGGGTCAACGTGGCGCTATCGGTCAAATACCCTGCGCGTCATCGCTTGAGCGTACGGGCCGCGACGATCCTGCTTGCCTATGACGTGCTGCAGCTGTCGGCGCTGCTCTATCTGACCGGTGGTCTGCAGAATCCTTTCGCAGTGCTGCTGCTGGCGCCGGTGACGGTCTCGGCGGCAACGCTGCCTGTTGCCAGTACGGTGGCGCTTGGACTGATTGCGCTCACTTCAGCGTATCTGCTCGTCTACTATTACTGGCCGCTGCCCTGGTATCAGGGCATGCGCTATGAAATGCCGTTGCCCTACAAGATGGGTGTCCTGTCGGCGATCGGCGCCGGCATGGTGTTCACCGCATTCTACGTGTGGCGGGTTGCCAGAGAGGCCGAGCTGATGTCACAGGCACTCGCAGCCACCGAGCAGATCCTCGCCCGTGAGCAGAAGCTGCACGCGTTGGACGGTCTGGCGGCGGCGGCAGCGCACGAACTTGGCACGCCGCTCTCAACGATCGTGCTGGTGACCTCCGAACTGGCGCGCGACCTGAAAGGGACGCCGCATGTGGAGGACATGGAGCTCTTGCGCGACCAGGCGATGCGGTGCCGGGAGATTCTGCAGAAGCTCACGCGCACGCCCGGCGAACAGGACGCGTGGTATGCGCGATTGACCGTGCGCGAGCTGGTGGACGAAGCCTCGCAGGCTTATCGCGCCGGTCCGGTGGTCGTGGTGGTGGATGCGCAACCAGATACACTGGCCTCGGGGACGGGTGTGCTGGAGCCGGTGATGCTGCGGCGGCCGGGCATGATCTATGGATTGGGCAATATCATCGAGAATGCCGTCGATTTCGCACGCTCGAAGGTGGAGATCCGCGCGCGGTGGTCACAGACGGCGGTGACAATCGCGATTGTTGACGACGGTCCCGGTTTTGCGCCGGAGCTGATCGAGACGCTCGGCGAGCCTTATGTTTCGACGCGGCGGCAGACGGCGTTGCAGAAGCAGAGCAAGGCCGGAGGACTGGGG
>CAZDNY010000571.1:0-700 GCA_964506885.1 uncultured Hyphomicrobiaceae bacterium
TCGGGGCCGTGCACGAACGTGTCGGCGGTAGCCCGTCGGCATGGCATCACTCCGAGCCTGCTGTTCCGCTGGATCAAGGATCTGAAACCGGCGACACCGGTGCCGACCACGACGTTTCTGCCGGTTGCGCTGCCGGCTCCAGCCGAGACTATCGCTATCACTGGGGCCGAACCGGCAAAGCAGCGCGAAGCGCCGAGCACCGGCGCCAGCACCATCGAGATCGAATTGGCCAACGGTCGCCGCGTGCGGGTTGGCAGTAGCGTAGAAAGTGCCGCGCTGAAGCGCGTCATCGCTCTCCTGGAGGAGTGATGATCCCGGTCCCTGCGCGAACCGCCACGAACGGCACCGTGCGCGTGTGGCTCGCGACCGGCCACACGGACATGAGGAAGGGCTTCCCGGGCCTTTCGCTGCTCGTCCAGGAAACGCTCAAGAAAGACCCACACGCCGGTCACCTGTTCGTCTTCCGCGGCCGGCGTGGTGACCTCATCAAGATCATCTGGCACGACGGCCAGGGAGCATGCCTGTTCACGAAGCGGCTGGAGCGCGGCCGCTTCATCTGGCCAACCGCATCGGCAGGCGCGGTGACGATTTCGCCTGCGCAGCTTGGCTATATGCTCGAAGGCATCGATTGGCGCGCGCCGCTTGAGACCTGGCGGCCCGAGGCGGCGGGCTGACCCACCAGCAGTGTGGCGCTGCCGAC
>CAZDNY010000571.1:731-2362 GCA_964506885.1 uncultured Hyphomicrobiaceae bacterium
TCGGTCTGAGCGCATGGCCAGCAAAGCAGCTATCATGATCCCATGCCGATTGATCCTGCCGATCCCGCCGACGACATTGCAGCGCTGAAGGCGTTGCTCACCGCCGAGCGGACAGCGCGGGCTCAAGCCGAGGCCAGGGCTGACAAGGCCGAAGCCCGGGCCAGCAGTCTCGATGCCGAGATCGCCAACCTGAAGCTGACCATTGCCAAGATGCGCCGCGACAAGTTCGGCTCGTCCTCCGAGCATGCGGCGAAGCTCGACCAGCTGGAGCTACAGCTTGCCGAACTGATCGAGCGCGTGGCCGAAGACAAGACCACCGATGCGATCGCCGCGCCCGTTGCGGCCGTCGAGACGCAGAAACCGGCGCGCCGCCCATTGCCCGAAGGCCTTCCACGCGAGCGCCTCGTGCATGCGGCACCGATCACCTGCCCCTGCTGTAGCGGCACATCGTTCCGGAAGCTGGGCGAGGACACCACCGAGACGCTGGAGCGTGTTCCTGCGCATTGGAAAGTCGTCGTGCATGTCCGCGAGCGGCTCGCCTGCCGCACCTGCGATACGATCGTCCAGACCCCGGCGCCAACGCATCCGATTGCACGCGGCCGGGCCGGCCCGCAACTGCTCGCCGACGTGCTGTTCGGCAAGTACGGCGCGCACCTGCCGCTCAACCGACAGAGCGACATCTACGCCAACGAGGGTATCGATCTCGACGTCTCGACGCTGGCCGATTGGGTCGGCGCCTGCGCGGCGACATTGAGGCCGCTGCGCGATGCGATCGAAGCCCACGTGCTCAGCGCGGAGCGTATCCACGCCGACGACACCACGGTGCCGGTGCTCGCGAAGGGCAAATGCCGCACGGGGCGGCTGTGGACCTATGTGCGCGACGACAAACCGTTCGCTGGTGAGGCCGCACCGGCAGCGCTGTTCCACTACTCTCCGACGCGCGAGGCTGCGCACTCCGAGGCGCATCTGGCCTCCTATACAGGTCTGATGCAGGCCGATGCCTACTCTGGTTACAATGGCCTCTACGCGGCCGGTCGCAAGGCGGGCTCAATCTTCGAAGCCGCATGCTGGGCACATGGCCGGCGCAAGTTCTTCGAACTGGCCGAGCTGCAGAAAGCACCGATAGCAATCGAAGCCGTTCGGCGCATCGATGCGCTCTTCGCCATCGAGCGCGAGATCAATGGGCTTCGGCCCGATCAGCGCCTCGCCGTGCGACGCGAGCGATCCCGGCCACTCATCGACGCACTGGAAGAATGGCTGCAGGGCGAACGGCGCAAACTATCCTCGAAGACAAAGCTGGCCAAGGCCATAGACTACACATTGAAACGATGGCGCGCGTTCACGCGCTTCCTCGAAGACGGACGCATCTGCATGACGAACAACGCGGCCGAGCGCGCGTTGCGCCCTATAGCGGTCGGACGTCGCAACTGGACCTTCTGTGGCAGCGACAGCGGTGGCCATCGCGCCGCCGTCATCTACACGCTGATCGAGACCTGCAAGCTGAACGACGTCGATCCTCGCGCCTGGCTCGCCGACGTCCTCACCCGCATTGGCGATCATCCGATCAAGCGCATCGACGAACTGCTGCCCTGGAGCTGGAAGGCGACTCGCGACCAGCGGGCCCTGCACGC
>CAZDNY010000572.1:0-2351 GCA_964506885.1 uncultured Hyphomicrobiaceae bacterium
CTGCTACGAGTGGTTCTTGTTCACCAAGCAGCTGCGCAACTCGCGGACATGCCGGCGCGCCGTCAATCAGGTCGACGAGACCAAGCGGCATATTGCCGAACTGGAAGGGCGCCGCCGGGACATCGAAGCATCGAGCGGGCGTTCCTATCAGGACGAAATCATCCGCGAGCTGGCGCGCAACAACTGCGGCGCGACCTACCAGCAGGAAGCGCGACGCCGCGACCGCGGTCCTTTCTCCGGCCTCTGGCAGGATGAGGACGGGACTTCGGGCGGCGGCAACAACAACGGATTCCGGGCGCTGCCGTTTGCCACCTATCGCACCGTGTGCGTGCGCCTGTGCGACGGCTACTACTTCCCGATCAGCTTTTCGACGCTACCCAATCACTTCCAGCGCGACGCCGAGGCGTGCCAGTCGAAATGCGCTGCTCCGGCCCAGCTCTACTACTATCAAAACCCCGGCGGCGCCGTGGACCAGATGGTTTCGTTCACCGACAACGAGCTCTACACCAGGCTGAAGACGGCATTCCTGTATCGCAAGGAATACATCAACGGCTGCTCGTGCAAGCAGGCCGAGTTCGTGCCGCAGACGGCGATGCCGGGAGCGAACAAGGCGGAGGCTGTGCCCGCCGGTGCGCCGTCGCAGACGACAACCGGTAGCACGCGCCCGGCGCCGCAGGTCGGCGAGGCGCTCGACCCGTGGCGTGCGCGCTAGTGTTGCTTATGTCTCAGACATTTGCTCGGAACCTGGCCACAAGGGCAAGCCAATGTCCGAGACGGAACACTAGAGCGCATCAGACCTGGATGGGTCTAGAGCGGTAGATAGGTCAGAGACCTTCTATCGGATACCGTGGCCTGCTTGAGCTCTCTGATCAAGGGCTCCGACTAACGCGTCGGTCAAAGCGCACCTGTTTCGATCTCGAGCGATCACATCTAGCCCGCAAGCCTTGCCAGCGCGCGTTCGCGGCCGATCAACGGCAGCAGCGTCTTCAGTTCCGGACCCGCCTCACGGCCGGTCAAAGCCAACCGCAAAGGATGGAACAGCGCGCGTCCCTTGGCGCCGGTTTCTTTCTTCACCGCGCCCGTCCAGGCGCTCCAGGTCGTGTCGTCCCAGGGCTCGGCGGGAAGCAGGCCTGCCGCACGCTTCAGGAAGTCGGCATCCTCGACGACCGGCGTGATGTCTCCGGCGACGACCTGCCACCAGCCTTGTGCGTCGGCGAGCTTTTCCAGATTGCCGCGCACCGCCAGCCAGAAGTCCTCTCCACCGGCCACGCCCATCGCGGCTAGGCGCTCTGAAACGTCGGTGAACTCCAGCATGTGCAGCAGGCGCGCGTTAAGGCCGTCGAGTTCGGTGACATCGAAGCGCGCGGGCGAGTGCGAAATCCTGGCGAAGTCGAGCGTTTCAGCCAGCGACGCCATCGACGTGTGTGGCGCAATCGCTTCGGACGTGCCGACGAGCGCGGCGTGGCTGACGATCGCCATCGGTTCGTAGCCGGCGGCGCGCAGGCCTTCGACCGACAGCGAATCGATGCGCTTCGACAGCGCCTTGCCTTCGCTATCGACGAGCAGGCTGTGGTGGCCGAAGGCTGGCGGGACTGCACCCAGCGCCTCGAACAAGGCAATCTGTACGCCGGTGTTGGTGATGTGATCGGCGCCGCGCACGATATGCGTGATGGCGAAGTCAATATCGTCGACCACACTCGTGAAGGTGTAGAGATAGGTGCCGTCGGCGCGGATCAAGACCGGGTCGGACAGCGAGCCCAGGTCAACCGTCTGGTCGCCGCGCACCAGATCGTTCCAGGAAACGATGGTCGGCAGCGGCTTCAGGTCGCCTTCGCTTTCGGTGTTGGGCAGGCGCAGGCGCCAGTGCGGCTTGCGGCCTTCGGCTTCCAAGGCGGCGCGCTCGTCATCGCCCAGCTTCAAGGCCGTGCGGTCGTAGATCGGCGGCAGACCGCGTGCCATCTGGCGTTTGCGGCGGCGCTCCAGCTCATCCTCGCTTTCGTAACAGGGATAAAGCTTGCCGGTTGCCTTCAGCTTTTCGGCCACCTCGTCGTAGCGGCCCAGGCGATCGGACTGGCGCGCATGCCAGTCGGTCGTCAGACCCAGCCAGTCGAGATCGCGGCGAATGCCTTCGGCAAAGGCTTCGGTGGAGCGCTCGGTGTCGGTGTCGTCCATGCGCAGCAGGAAGCGCCCGCCGGTCTTGACGGCGTAGAGATAGTTCAGCACCGCGGTGCGGATGTTGCCGATGTGGAGCCTTCCCGTCGGGCTCGGGGCAAAGCGGACAGCAACGCTCGTCATGCTCCCTCCCCGCCGTCGGCGCGCGGTGCCACCGTCTTTGGAACATTGGCCTGCGA
>CAZDNY010000573.1:0-2348 GCA_964506885.1 uncultured Hyphomicrobiaceae bacterium
GACTGCCCGTTCACCTCCTGCAGGCACACGATGTCGGCGCGCGCACGTTCCAGTTCCGGTGCCAGCATCGCGATTCGCTCTTCAATGGAGCGGTTGGCGCGCGGGGGAAGATCGAGGCTTTCCAGATTGAAGGTCGCAAGGCGCATGGTTGTCCGGGCTCCGCACGCGGTGAACAGCAAGGCTCCCGGCGGTTACTGATAGGCGCGCAGATAGTGCCGCTCGAACGCGCGCTTCGACCAGTGGAACATGCGGCTTCCCGGCAGCATCACCGAGCGCTTGGCATCACGATAGACCATGAAGCCCTTGTCGAGCGTATCGACGATGCAGACGAGTTCTGGCTTGGGTGTCTTCTCAGGGTCTTTACCCTGCAACCCGAGCACCAGGTTTTCCGCAGCCGCCTTCGCCTGAAGGTCTGCCATATGCGCCTGCTTGGGCAGCCAGTCCGGCCCCGGGAACGAGCCCGCGTCACCGGCCACATAGGTGTCGGCGAGGCCCTCCACGCGGCAGAATTGGTCGGCCTTGATGAAGCCGCCTTCCGACTTGGGCAGCTCCGTGTTGGCGAGCCAAGCCGGTCCCGTCAGCCCAGGCATGAACACGATCAGGTCGGCGTTGATGTGCCCGCCTTCGGTATCGACGCCCTTTTGCGAAAAACCGAGCGGCTTGTGGCCCAGATGCGTATCGATCCGCCGCTTGACCATCTCGGAGAGCAGGTTCGTCACCGCTTTCTCGCCGAGCCGCTTGCCCGGCTGCGCCGCCGGACTGAAGAACGTCAGTTCGACGTTGCCGCGCCGCCCCTCGTTGCGCAGCCATGTCTCGACGCCGAACAGCAATTCGAACATCGGCCCGCCGCGCATGGCCGATGGCTCTTTCGGATTGCCGCCGAAGCCCATTGCGATGCGGCCTTTGGTGAGACCATCGAGCCGCGCGCGGATCGCTTCCGCCGAATCGATCCCCTCACACAGCGTCAGCGCATGCTCGATCCCCGGCAGCTTCTTGATGAAGCGCCCACCCGTCGCAATCACCAGCGCGTCGTTGGCAACGCTCCCGTCGTTCGTCTCGACCGTGCGCCCGTCCGCTGACACGCCGGTAACGCTGGCTTGCTTGTATTGGATGTTATGACGCTTGAAGAAGCGATCGAGCGGAACCAGGATGTCCTTGCGATGACGCAAGCCCGTCGGCACCCAGATCAGGCTCGGATAGTACTGGAACTCCGGCTTCGGAGCGACCAGCGTGATCTTGGCATCCGGCAATCGCTTTCTGAGCTGGCGCGCGGCGGTCAGCGCGGCAAAGCCTGCGCCGAGAATGGAGATGTTGGGCTTCGACATGATGGGTTTCCTCTCACCCGACACTGATGCCGGACCAATTGTGCCATGACAGCGCCTTGCCCTGCCAGTCGCTGGCGCGATACTGGCTCGCTCCTATTCTACATGCTGGCCGCCGACTGTGACCACCGGCACGCACGAATGATCCCGGTCAGCGCGTCGGCACGCCTGGCGCTTCATGCCCCGAGCGCTCGACGTACTCGGTATAACCGCCGCCGTAGGTGTGAAAGCCCTCCGGCGTCAATTCCAGCACCCGGTTCGACAGGGCGGCGAGGAAATGGCGATCATGCGAGACGAACAGCATGGCGCCCTCGTAATTCGACAACGCCTTGATCAGCATTTCCTTGGTCGCCATGTCGAGATGGTTGGTCGGCTCGTCGAGGACGAGGAAGTTGGGCGGATCATACAGCACCAGCGCCATGACGAGCCGCGCCCTCTCGCCGCCCGCCCGCACCCGGCACTTCTTCTCAACGTCATCACCGGAAAAACCGAAGCAGCCCGCGAGCGTGCGCAACGAGCCCTGCCCGGCCTGCGGAAAGGCATGCTCCAGCGTCTTGAACACGCTTTCCTCGCCATCGAGCAGGTCCATGGCGTGCTGGGCGAAATAGCCCATCTTCACGCTGGCGCCGATCGAAACCGTGCCGCTGTCGGGCGCGGCGGCGCCGGCGACGAGCTTCAAGAGCGTCGACTTGCCGGCACCGTTGACGCCCATCACGCACCAGCGCTCGCGGCGGCGCACCTGGAAATCGAGGCCATCGTAGATGACGCGGTTGCCATAGCGCTTCGACACGTTCTTGAGCCTCGCCACATCCTCACCCGAGCGCGGCGCGGGCGGGAAATCGAACAGCACCGTCTGGCGGCGCTTGGGCGGCTCCAGGGGATCCTCGAAGGTGAGGCGCCGCTGGACCTCTTCATCCGCTGGAAACCGCTGCACCAGCAGTCCATCGGCTGGAATCCGGACCTCAACGACGGCGTGCGGCTAAACATTCGTCCCTTCCTGCTCGCTGGTGATGTCGGTGCCAAAGG
>CAZDNY010000574.1:0-331 GCA_964506885.1 uncultured Hyphomicrobiaceae bacterium
ACCGAAACGCTGAACCCGCGGGAGGAATCCGAACGCTTGCGCGGCAGCGGCGTCCATAGCTCGGGATGTTCAGTGAAGACTGCGCGAAGGTCCTGATGCAGTGACCCACCGTAGTAGACGTTCAGCATCTGCGCGCCCCGGCACACGCCGAGCACTGGCGTTCCGCTGGCGATGCCATGACGAAGCAGGTCGAGTTCCATGGCGTCGCGTGCTGGATCGATGCGTACGTCCAGGGTCGTCTGCCCCTTGTAGATCTCGGCGCTGGTCTGGTCGTCGCCGCCGATGATCAGTCCATCGAACGCTGCTGGATCGAGATTCTTGACCGGCGCCA
>CAZDNY010000574.1:363-2328 GCA_964506885.1 uncultured Hyphomicrobiaceae bacterium
GGGCCGCGCACCGCTGAGCTGCATGGCGAGCCGGTAAAACCACCACATGTATCGTCCGCCGCCGCGTGAACTGGTGATCCCCACTCTCGGGCGCGGGGTCATGATACCATGATCCATTCACTGGCCTGGAGCGCCCAGTTGTCTGCAAAAATCTGCGATTGACTGTCGCAATAGGCCCGTCCCATGCGCGCGATGAGGTCGGGCTGCTCCGCTAGGCGCTCCACAACGCACCAGCGATTCCACTCCAGCATCAGCCCCCAGGTCGACTGTCCGAAGTTGGCATCCGGCAGCCGGTAATGAAAAGTCGGGCGCGCACCGATCCTGCGATCGCGGACCCCGGCATTGACGCGCGGGCCATCGAGCCAGGCGAACAGCGGCAGCATGTCGAGTTCCCTGTTTCGTGTCGGGTTATAGGCGATGTAGTCATCGATCATTTGCGACTGATCGGGTCGGTAGCCGGGATCGACGACCTTTGCGACATATGCGGCAGGGAAGGGGTTTGTGAAAGCGATCAGGCGGCGGGTCAGATCGATCCGCATGACGGCCCTGAGCCACTCCGAAAGCAACAGATAGGATTTCAGGACGTCGACGATCCAGTCGAACCCGCCGTTGGCGATCTCAGGATTGAGGTGCGCCCCGAACCCGTAAAGAGGGCTTGCCCTGGTGTCGGCCGCACCTGCTACCCGTAAGGCATCGATGATCGCCTCGAGCTTCGGCAGATCCGCGATGGCGACGGGCGGACACACGATTTCATACGGCACCACGAGCGAGCTGACGTCACCATAAACCCCGCGCAGCGTTTCGCGGAAGTTGTGCAGGAAGACATCGAGCGGCGCGGCACTGCTGCTCTCGGGTGCTTCGGGCGCACCGTCGGCACGGTGCGCGTACTGCAGATCGAGTTCGCAGGTGAAGTCGCCGAACTCCGTGCCGCGCACGAAATAGCGATGAATGTCCTCGCGCACAACGGTGCCGCCGAAGACGTCGCGGATGACCTGCGCACCGGCTTCCGCGGTGAGAGCCGAAAATTCGATTTCAATGCCGATGCGGCGCGGCTTGCCGTCGTGGCTCGTCAAGCGCGGCGGCAGCGCCAACTGCTTCACTTCGATCATGCGTTCTCCCGTTCTAGTGTGGCGGCATCACTGTCCGGCGCACCACGAGAAATACTGACATAGCCATATCACGGCCGCGTAGCGCCCGGTCTTGGCGATGGTGACCAGCAAGAGGAACAGCCAGAAGGGGGTTCTCAGTATTCCTGCCACGACGGTCAGCGGATCGGCAAACGGTGCCCATGACAACAGCAGCGTCCACACACCCCAGCGGGCATACCAGTCGCGCGCGCGTGCCATCTGCTTTGGGCTCGCGGGAAACCACCAGCGCCCTTCGAAGCGGTCGATTGCCAGCCCGAGCCAGTAGTTCACCACAGAACCCAGTGTGTTGCCCACCGAGGCGGCGACGAACAAGACCCATACCGGCGCGATCTTGCCCGCCAGCATCGCGCTGAGGACGAATTCGGATTGAAAGGGCAAAATCGTCGCTGCTCCGAAGGCGGCAAGAAACAGCCCTGCGACAGCCGTCGTCTGCTCGTCAGGCATGACGTCTCGATATGTCGTACTGATGCATTGTGATCAATAGCTCGAGTAGGAGCACCGCACGCGCTCACCGCGCAAGGCCTCAGATGCACGGGGCCAGCGTGTCGACGCACTGGCCAAGCATTCGATCCGACCAGCCTTTGCCGCTCGCCGTGCAATTGTCAATGCGTTGTCCGATTGCAGCGCCACCCACCAGCAGAATACACTGGCTGGGGCTTGCTGCGTCAGCCTGCCGTTCCACTATGCGCGCAGGGTCTTTCGTCATTGGGCCATTTCGAGCGGTTAATTGCGGTCGGCGGGGTCCGCGAAGATGCATTTGCACGCGATCAGTCTTGGCGCCGAGGACTGTTTCAGGGCCAGGAGGAAGCCGACCCAT
>CAZDNY010000575.1:0-2328 GCA_964506885.1 uncultured Hyphomicrobiaceae bacterium
CACGTCGACCAACAGCAACATCGCGACGGGCACACCCCTGACGGCCGACGACGTGCAAAGCGTCATCCTCGACTCCCTGGTCCGTGCCCGATTGAAAAGCGCCCAGCACCTGATTGCGGTGGGCACCGCCAGCGAAGAAGGTGACCCGACCCAGGAAAAGCACCGTGCCGGCCGCCGCGCCGAGCGCACCGCCCGATGGCTGGTCTCCGTCGCCGACGAAAAGACGCCGGTGTGGACGTTGAACCTGGGACAGTACCAGCAGCCCTGCGACACCTGCGACACCAACGAAACAAGCTGGCAGCGGCCTTTCCTGATCATCGCCGTCCAGCGTGCGGCCTGGGGCACCGACATCTCCGAGGCTCTGGCTGATGCGCTCGCATCGGCCTCCAACCTGCCCTCGCCGGAGCGCTACTCCACCTTCGCGCTGGCCCGCTTCCGTTGAAGGGCAAATGACTTTATAGAGCCCGCAACGGGTTTCGGGCCGCCGATCGCAGCGCACCGCTTGTGTCTGCTGCATCCGCCGGCCCGCCAATCACAAGGGCCGCTGCACCCAGCGCGCCCCGATCACACGAAAGCAGGGAGCACATGGGCTTCAAGATGGGCATCGTCGGCCTGCCGAACGTCGGCAAGTCGACCCTCTTCAATGCATTGACACAGACGGCAGCGGCCGAAGCCGCCAACTATCCCTTTTGCACCATCGAGCCCAACGTCGGCGAAGTCGGCGTGCCCGATGAACGCCTCGACAAGCTCGCCGCCATCGCCGGCTCCAAGGAGGTGATCCCCACGCGGCTCACCTTCGTCGACATCGCCGGTCTGGTGCGCGGCGCCTCCAAGGGCGAAGGGCTCGGCAATCAGTTCCTCTCCCACATCCGCGAGGTCGATGCCGTCGCCTACGTGCTGCGCTGCTTCGAGGATGGCGACATCACCCACGTCGAAGGCCGCATCGATCCGCTGGCAGATGCCGAAACCGTCGAGACCGAGTTGATGCTCGCCGACCTTGAAAGCTGTGAGAAGCGCTTCACCAATCTGGAAAAGCGCGCCAAGGGCGGCGACAAGGAGGCCAAGGCCACCGCTGCTCTCATCGAAAAGGCGCTCGTGCTGCTGCGTGAAGGCAGGCCGGCGCGACAGGCGCAGATCACGCCCGAAGAAGAGCCCGGCTGGCGCATGCTGCAATTGCTGACCGCCAAGCCTGTACTCTATGTCTGCAATGTCGATGAAGCCTCCGCAAAGGATGGCAACGCGCACTCCGCGCACGTCTTCGAGCGGGCCAAGGCCGAAGGCGCCGAGGCCGTCGTCATCTCCGCCAAGATCGAAAGCGAACTGGCAGGCCTCGACCCGCAAGAGCGCGACGCCTTCCTCGATGACCTCGGCCTCGAAGAACCAGGCCTCAACCGCCTCATCCGCGCCGGCTACAAGCTGTTGGGCCTCGTGACCTATTTCACCGTCGGCCCCAAGGAGGCTCGCGCCTGGACGATCGAGCGCGGCACCAAGGCGCCTCAGGCCGCCGGCGTCATCCACACCGACTTCGAAAAGGGTTTCATCCGCGCCGAAACCATCGCCTATGACGACTACGTCAGGCTCAACGGCGAAACCGGCGCCAAGGAAGCCGGCAAGATGCGCTTGGAAGGCAAGGAATACATCGTGCACGATGGCGACGTCATGCACTTCCGCTTCGCCAACTGAGACCGAACCGGGCACCAGCGATGCACCCCGCACCGCCGGACAAAATACGACAAAGCCAACATGAAGGAGCTGACGACGCGATGGCCACCGACCTTCCCGACCGCCTCTCCACCGATCCCTCGAGCCCGTATTACAACGAGGAGATCCTCGCGCGCGACATCGGCATCCGCTTCAACGGCACCGAGAAGACCAATGTCGAGGAATACTGCGTGTCCGAAGGCTGGATCCGCGTCGCCGCCGGCAAGACCCGCGACCGCAAGGGCAATCCGCTGACCATCAAGCTCAAGGGTACGGTCGAGCCCTATTTCCGTGGCGCCGCGACAAACGAAGGCTGATGAACGCGGCACGCCTGCGCCCGCTGGCGCCGGGCCCCTTGCAGGCGTGCCCTCCGAGCGCCATGTGATACATCATGAGCGCAACCCGTCCTGACCACAGCCGCCCCAGTTCTTCCAGCCGCCGCCTGACAGCGGCGATGATGCTGACGTGTGCGGCTCTTCTGGCGGCCGCGGCTCCGGCACATGCCGATCCTCAACAGCGCCCGGCGTCCAAGCCCGACCGCTATGACCCCTCGCTCGAAGTTCCACCGCCGCAGCCGATGCCGATGAGGAAGGCGCCTTCGCCCGGCAACTCCGAGCCCGGCTCGCC
>CAZDNY010000576.1:0-2326 GCA_964506885.1 uncultured Hyphomicrobiaceae bacterium
CGCAGGAATCGTATCATGCTTTGTGGGCCAGGCTCTTTTTACACAGCCAGGGTCAAAAGCGGAAGTTGCTCCCTCTCACCCTCACCCACCGCACTCCGCCATCGTCTTGAACGGACTCGGCGCGGTTGCCCGATGCGCAACAGGCTCGCCCTCGTGGAACTGCCACAAGGTTCCCGCCTCCATCGTCTCCCAGCGCTCGTTGTCGGTTAAGGGCTGCGTTGCAATGACGGCAACACGATCGTTCGGCGTCGTCACCTGGGCGAAGTCGACCGAAACATCCTCGTCTTTCAAATGCGCTTCGCAAAACGGGGCGCGCCGCACGATGTAGGAAAGCTCCGTCGAGCAATGCGCGAAGAGACACGCCCCATTCGACAGCAGGAAATTGAAGATCCCCGTCGGCGCCAAGTCCAGCGTCAGCTCGTGCAATGCCTTAAACAGCGCCTCGCGTGACGGCGCCTGCCCACCGAACCGCCGCTTCAGTTCCTGCATCAGCCAGCAGAACACGAGCTCGCTGTCGGTATCGCCCACCGGCATGAACGTGCCATCCAGGTCCGGCTTGAACGTCGGCAGATGGCCGTTGTGCGCGAACACCCAGTAGCGACCCCACATCTCGCGCACGAACGGATGCGTGTTCTCAAGGCTGGTCGGCCCGAGCGTCGACTTCCTGATATGCGCGATGACGTTGAGCGACTTGATGGGATAGCTGCGCACCAGCTCCGCGATCTGCGAATGCGCCGAAGGTGTCGGATCGAGGAACGAGCGCACGCCCTTGCCCTCGAAGAATGCGATCCCCCAGCCGTCCGAATGATGGTCCGTGCCGCCGCCCCGCTGCCGGAACCCGGTGAAGGAAAAGCAGATATCCGTTGGCACGTTGCAGTTCATGCCGAGCAGCTGGCACATGGTCGGTGGTCGTCACGTTGCGGTTGCTGGCCATAAGTCTAGCAGCGGCAAAACGCCCATGCACGTACTCGGCCACAAAATCGTCGCTTCCGAGCATTTGCACTCCGGCCCGATGGTTCCCGCCCACCGACCAACACCGGCTGTTCCGCATGTGACTGCCAGCATACCGACGCACGGGCAGGATCACCGCCGACACAACCAGAGCCGGAGCCCCTCCCGATGCAGGACCTGTCAGCACAGCTCTTAGCGATTCTTGCGCGCTATGCAGGACGGTCTGGCTTGCCCATCGCCGAGACGACCCGCCTTGCCGATATCGGCATCGACAGCCTCGACATTCCCATGATTCTGCTCGACGCCGAGGACAGATTCGGCGTGACTATAAACGGGGCGGTCGCGGCGGCAGAGCTGACGACGGCCGGCGACCTGATCGCGCTTACCCGGGACGCGATTGCAGCAAAGCACCGCAAGGGCAGCAAGCCGACGCGGAAAAAGAGCAACTGGATGTCCACCAGCGCCGGTGCCTGATCTCAACGCTCAACTAGCGACGCTCTACCTTGACCCCCGCCCGATCCTGGGGCATCGCCTTCCCCGCAGCTCCGGTCAACGCAGCATGTGAAGGCGAACACTCATGACCCGACGCGACCGCCCGCCGCCCAAGCGCACGTTTGCGGATCTGGGCATTCGTTTCCCCCTGTTCGAAGCCCCTGTCGACGATGCCAGCGAATACCGCAGCACCGGCACATGCCACATCTGCGGACAAGGCGATGTCCACGTGTTCGCCCTGGGCATCGGCGGCGACGTGATCGCACCCTGCACTGCCTGCGGGACGCAAATGCCCTTCGATGCCGACGACTGCAAGGCCACCCCCTGCCCGTCGTGCGCAAGCGTTGAGCCCTTCCCCGAACTTGCTTTGCCCTTACCGCCGCCCGCCGGCCCGCCCGACTTCGAAGGCGGTTTGATGGGCTGCTACGCCTGCCTGCGCTCAGGCCGCGCCGCGCTGACCAAGGACACCGAATACGGGATGATCCGCTGGCAGGACGCAACACGCGGCATGACCCACGGCCTGCCCGGCGACCCCAAGCCTGAATTCGAAACGACTCCGCCCAACGCCGACGGCTGGCGCAGCTACAAAATGGACCCGCAGCACATGCTGGAGCTGACCCGCACGCCCGCCTACTCGACGTGGCAGGGCGAGCGCTGGCTGTTCTGCTGCTCGGCGCCGATGGTGTTCCTGGGCGTCTGGGGATTGAAGGAGCTGAACGCCGCCGCACCCGACGGCGACGGCATGGCGCTTTTCATGCAAATCGCCAAGGATGCCGACCAGGGCCCCTGGGACGTGATCGGCGGCCTGGGCGACGCCGGCATCTATGCGTTCCGCTGCCCCACCTGCAGCAAACTCCGCGCCCACTGGGACATCTCCTGAACC
>CAZDNY010000577.1:0-2310 GCA_964506885.1 uncultured Hyphomicrobiaceae bacterium
GGCGCCGGGTTCGAAGGTGAAGTTTGTCGCGCCCAGCTCCGCACCGGTGACGCGTGCCGAGGCAATGCGTTCCGACGCCTTGACGCAGGTGAGGTGCTGGCGCAGCAGGCCCGGCTTCTTGCGGCCGGCGCGCACGTTCTCAATCCGGAACGGCGTCCCAGAGATCATCGAGAGCGTCAAAGCGGTGCGCACGATCTGCCCACCACCTTCGCCGAATGAGCCGTCGAGGGTTAGCATTTTCTACTACCTTACTGGATTGCCCAGCCCAGAATATCGTTCATCGGAGTACTCAAGAGATGACGTCACTTTGATTGGCAGCTGAGCGTTCCATTCCGCCTCGGCGCGAGGATGTAGATGGCGGGTCGGTTCATTTCAATGCAGCTCCTGAGGATACGTGTCTGGGTCCCGGCCCAAGGCCGGGATGACGTCGCGGTTGGGGCAAATGCGTTGCCTATCCACTACCGTCATTCCCGCAAAGGCGGGAACCTAGCCGCGTTGCAACATGGTTGAGGTCATCGACCCGCACCAACATCGCCCGAACCAAATCCAATCTCTCCCGTCTCCGGACTGAACAGATTCTCCCACTCCGGGTTCGTCTGCTCGATGAGCCGGAGTTTCCAGATGCGGTTCCACTTCTTGATCTGCTTTTCCCGTCTGAGTGCATCGTCCATCGATTTGTGCATCTCATAGTAGACCAACATTTTTGCGCCATGCCGTTTCGTGAACCCCTCGAATAGGCCTTGATCATGCTCCGCCATGCGCTGATGCAGATCGCTCGTTACTCCGACGTAGAGCGTCCCATTCCGCCTCGACGCGAGGATGTAGACGGCGGGTCGCTTCATTTCGATGCAGCTCCTGAGGATACGTGTCTGGGTCCCGGCCCAAGGCCGGGATGACGTCGAGGCTGGGGCGATCGACCCGCCACACCCTCCAACGTCAATCCCGCGAAGGCGGGAACCTAGACACATCAGCTACTCCCGCTCCCCTCGGGGGAGAGGACCGGGGTGAGGGGGCGTTCGCTTCACTTGCGCTGAGCCCCCTCATCCGCTCTTTACTAATTTGGCGTATACGCGCCGGGGTGCCACCTTCACCCCCGCGGGAGAAGGAAGGCATCACCCCTTCACGCACACGACCTGCCTGAGCGTATGCACAATGTCGACGAGGGCGGATTGCGCCGCCATCACAGCGTCGATGTCCTTGTATGCCTTTGGCGTCTCGTCAATCACGTCGGCGTCCTTGCGGCACTCGATGCCGGCGGTGTCGCGCGCGTGATCTTCCAGCGTGAACTGCTTCTTGGCTGCCGTGCGCGACATCGCACGCCCAGCTCCGTGCGAGCACGAGCAGAAGCTTTCCACGTTGCCCTTGCCGCGGACGATGAACGAGCGCGCTCCCATCGAGCCGGGGATGATGCCCATCACACCTTCGGCCGCCCGCACCGCACCCTTGCGGGTGATCAACACATCCTCACCGAAGTGCGTCTCGCGGGCGACGTAGTTGTGGTGGCAATTGACCGCCTGTTCGCCGATCTTGAAGGGCGGCAGGTGGTCCCGCAGCACGCGCAACACGCTGTCCATCATCGCCTGACGGTTCTCCCACGCATACTCCTGCGCCCAGGTGAGCGCTTCCCAGTAGTCGTCGAAGTGCTCCGTTCCTTCCGCCAGATAGGCAAGATCGCGGTCCGGCAGGTTGATGAAATGCGTGCGCATGTCCTGGCGCGCCAGCTCGATGAAGTACTGACCGATCTGGTTGCCGGGACCGCGCGAGCCCGAATGCAGCATCACCCACACCGCATCGTTCTCATCGAGACACAGCTCGATGAAGTGGTTGCCTGTGCCGAGCGAGCCCAACTGATGAACGGGCCGCTTGTGCGCGATCTTGGGATGCTTCTCCAGAATCGCGTTGTAGCGGGCCTCCAGCTTGCGCCAGCGGGTCGAGATTGCGGCGGGCGCTGTCTCCCAGCCACCTTTGAGCGCGCGGCCCTGGGTGGTGACGAAGCCGTGCGGCACCGCGCGCTCGATGTCGGTGCGGATGGCGGCGAGGTTGTCGGGCAGATCCTTCGCCGACAACGTCAACTGCCAGGCCATCATGCCGCAACCGATGTCGACGCCGACGGCGGCCGGAATGATCGCGCCCTTGGTGGGGATCACCGAACCGACAGTGGAGCCGATGCCGTAATGCACGTCGGGCATGACCGCCAGATGCTTGAAGATGAAGGGCATCGACGCGGTGTTCAAAAGCTGCGCCTTGGCCTGCTCCTCGACCGGCACGCCGCGCGTCCACATCTTGACGGGGCGCGCGTTGGCTCCCGCG
>CAZDNY010000578.1:0-2302 GCA_964506885.1 uncultured Hyphomicrobiaceae bacterium
CGCACGAGCAGTCAGCGCACGCTCGCGCAAAGGTGCTTTTTTCCGCGTTCCAGGCCGCCGGGGTGACCTTCACGCCGGCCGCGCCCATCCTCCGGGCCCAGCCGCAGCCGGCACCGTCCCGCAATACACCCGGATCGACCAACGAGGCTCGAGAGCCCGTCCGCGAAGTCACTGCGCGACAAGAGGCAGCCCACGACGTGCTCGCCGGGCGCACCGATGCGGCCCTGGTCCCCGATTACGCATTTGTCCGGCAAAGCTCATTATTCAATGCCATGCGCATCCCGTTCGTCTTGCGCAGCGCCACCGAACACGAAAATCTGCTGTTCCAGGCGAGGCCGCTGTGGAACGACCTGTTCGCCGAACATGGCCTCGTGCTGCTCGCCGTTCTGCCCATGCACCCGGTCGCTCGCATCGATTTCTCTCCGGGCCCCCAGCCCGACTCAGCAACATCCTTCGTCGACGCCGGTATTCGCCGGTTGAGCGAACTCTGGCATCGGCAGACATCGCCTGTGGGATCATCGGCACGGCAATCGGATGAATTTTACGCCATCGCCTGGTCAGATCTGCAGGCCTCACATGCCCCTACTACTCGCGGGATTATCGCCTTCTGGCCGGTCGCGTTCCTCGTCATGAGGAAGGACCTGTTCGCCGAGATGAGCGCTGAGAAGCAGGCCCGGATTTTCGAAATCGCAACATGGCACGAGGACCGCTGGCATCGAGAAGACTTGGCCGCAAGCGCTGCCGTCTGGCAGGCAACTCGCACAGTCCTCGACCCGCCGGAGCGCAACACGACTCCGCTCCGCGACCTTGGTTTGCAATTGGCCGGTGAATGGATGAGCGACGCCGGGGCGGACGGCCGCGCGCTCGCCGCTTCACAAGGCTGGCTCGAGCAAGACAAGCGAACCGGTCCGCCCGCAACCGTGAAAACAAACGAACATGAAGATAGATGAATGAGCCAGCGGCCCGGACGCCTGCGCCGCACACCAGCGGGACCCCTCTGATGGGAACGCCGGATAGCGACCTATCCGCCGACCGTTACCGGTCACCGCTCCCCTGCCGAGCGAAAGTCGACCTCAACGCTTGACGGCCGAAAGGCTTCCCGAGACTGGCCCAGACGAAGCGCCGGACACCGCGCTGCCATCGACCGCCCGCGCACCGCTCGCCCAGATCGCGAACACGGCCGCCACGCATATTGCGAGAATGAGACTTCTCATACGTGCCTCCTCCAACAGAAACGCTCACACACGCGTCTGACGGCGCTCTTTGGCGCCTGTTTTGCCCTTTTGGGTCCCCACCCAGGGCATTTGCCGTCACTCTCCGGTCCGCGGCATGTTCGCCTCACGCATCGGCCCACCCACAAATGCGGCATACTTTGGTAGTGTGCTCACGCGAGGCAAATCGGTCAAATCAAAGGGGCTGAAATATGCTTCACATCGCACTGGACTGTGGATGAGCGAGCGACGACGCTTCGATCCGGCGCATACTGCTGCGGCGCAACACGGACTATCCTGACAGGTGTCACGACCAGGACGCCACGCTCACGACCCGTTCGACGCGCATGAACATTGCGACCGTGGCACGCCAGAACGAACAAGGGCCCCATGATCTGGGCGAAGCTGAAATCGATCTTTGCCCGCGGAGGACTGAAACGCCTCGCGGCGACCTTCGGCCTCGATGGCCACCGCTGTGAAACGCCGGCCCATCAGCGCACGGCGTTCACGATGGCGCTCGTCGCCCTGGCCGCCAAGATGGCAAAGGCAGACGGCGTAGCGGTCGCCGCCGAACTCGATGCCTTCGAACGCTGGTTTCATTTGCCAGACGATCAGCGCGACGCCGTCCGCCGCGTCTTTGATCTCGCCAAGCGCGACGTCGCCGGCTACGAGCAGTATGCCCGCCAGATCAACGATCTTCTGGCCGAGGACCCCGAGATCAAGCGCGACGTCTTCGAGTGCCTGTTCCACGTCGCCTCCGCCGATGGCGTCCTCCACGCCGACGAGGAGGACTTCCTCGAGACGGTCGCGGAAATCTTCGGCTTCTCCCCTGAAACCTATCGCGAAATCCGCCGCATGTTCGTCGTCGACCCCGACGACCCCTACAAGGTTCTGGGTGTTCCCCACGACATCTCGGATGATGACCTCAAGCAAGTCTACCGGCGCCTGGCCAAGGCCAATCACTCCGACCGCCTTGCCGCCCATGGCGTCCCGCGCGAATTCCAGGCCGTCGCCGACCGCAAGCTCGCCACCATCAACGCCGCCTATGACGCGATCCTCAAGGAACGCGCCGCCCATCGCCTGGAAGACGC
>CAZDNY010000579.1:0-2301 GCA_964506885.1 uncultured Hyphomicrobiaceae bacterium
GCACACCCGGCGCCCGCACGAAAATCCTGCCGGTGCAAACGGCGCCAGGGCCATAAGACGCTCGCCCAAGTTGCCAGCCCTGCGGCCTGCGGCCCCATGGTTCTTGCGTTGCCACCTTGTTCGACGCGATAATACTTTATGATTACGATGTCTTTTGACAAGCGGCGGCCGTTGGGCCTGCGGAGGCGCAAATGAGCCAGTCCGGAGATCTTACCTGCGAGGCCTGCAAAATGCCTCCCTACCCGGCGGATGCGCCACGCGAGGCGACAAGCGGGCTGCCGGCCGGATGGGTGGTGCGGCGCATCAATGGGCGCGCGTACACGTTGTGTGACTGCTGCGGCAGCATCCGCCACTTCAAAGGTGGCGTGTCGACCTATCTGCAGGAGCACCTCGGCGTATCCGAGTACGCTCAATGCGAGTTCGGTGATGACGAAGGCGGCGGGCTGCATCGCAACCGCGTCAAGCGCTGAACTGACCTCGCGAATGGCCAGTGATGAGCGACCTGATGAAACGTTCCGGCAGCGGGCAAAAGAGGCTTCGATGAAAATACGCTGCGAGGCCTGTCAGAGCGAGCACGAGATCACGGTGACGGCGCCGACGCTGCTGAAGGACGCACTGCCGAAGGGCTGGCGGCCACGGCGGATCGACGGGCGCGTTTACATCCTGTGCGATGTGTGCGGGAACCTGCGCCAGTTCGTCGGAGGGCTGTCCCCCTATCTCAAGGACCGGCTCGGTCTGAGCGGATCGCAGTTCGAGATCGAGACGCCGGAATACACCGACATCCCCGACGACTGGTTCGACCACTGCCGCGGCAACCCGCTAAGACGGTGCCCTCCGAAAGAATAGCCCGGTCCGCACCACGATCGCCGGCCGTCTCCGGGCAGCTCCAGCCCATCATCCCGTCCCGCACTGATCGAGAACGGTTGATTTCGGGGGGCGGCCGCTTCAACACTTCGACAGAGCCACCACGGCAGAGCAGCGGTGCATCGAGGGAGGACGCAAGATGACAGATATCGACATCAACAAGGCAATCGCGGCTGGCGAGCCGGGCGTCGATCCGGATGTGCTGGCGCGGATGCAGGAGATCAGCGACTGGTCGAGGGACAAGGCCATCGAGATGGCCAAAGTCGACGGGCTGGCACTGGGCGAAGATCACTGGCGGGTGATCGAGTTCCTGCGCAATACCTATGTGGAGCGCGGACCGGCCGAGGGTGCTCGCCATATCGCCGGCCTGCTCAACGAAACTTTCGAAGCGCAGGGCGGCAGCAAGTTCCTCTACCAGCTGTTCCCGGGCGGGCCGGTGTCGCAAGGATCGAGACTGGCCGGCGTGCCCGTGCCGCACGACGCGCAGAGCCAGTCGTTCGGATCGAGCTTCTGAGCGGTCCTCATCACGCATGGCGCACCTTATTCCCTTAAGCCGTCTGGCCCGCCTCGTCGGTCAACCGCGCACCGTGCTGCAACGCATGGCCCAGTCGGGCGAGCTTGCAACGTTCGACGGGCAGGTAGATCTGGAGGAAGCGCTGCGGCTGTTCCCGGACGTGAAACTGGAGGACGAGACCGAACTCAAGCGCGTCGAGGAGATCAAGGAGCAAGCCCTCTCGAAGGCCCCGGCGCGGCTCGAAATGCCCGATCTGGAGGTCTTGCAGCAACGCCTCTTGCAGCTCGGACGCGAGTATGCTGCAGCACGCGGGCGACTCATGCACTATGAGCGCGTTATCGGCTGGATCGGCGAGAAACTCGCTGGAGCCGAAGAGGACGGGCGAACGGAGGCAGGTTTTGCGGATGCATTCGTGCAGTGGATGCAGCGCGAGCTCGAGACGACGCCCAGCGACATGGCACGGTGGGAAGCCTTTCTGGCCAGGGAACGCATCATGCGCATGATGACCGCCCAGGTGAAGCTTTTGCCCAAGGGACAGACGTTCGAGATCCTGGGCAACGAATCGCTCCTGGAAGCGGGACTGCGCGCCGGCATGCCGATGCCGTATGGCTGTTCGAACGGCACCTGTGGCGACTGCAAATGCCGCGTCGTTTCCGGTGACGTCATGAAGTTGCGTCCGCACGACTACCCGCTGACGGAGGCTGAGCGAAGCGAGGGCATCACACTTGCGTGTGCATATACCGCCGTTGGAGATGTGACGCTCGAGGTGGATCTGGGCGGAGCTGCGGAAATCCGCGAGCAAACGATCCAGGCGCGCGTGCGCGAGGTGGAGACGCTGGGCGGGCGACGCATTGCCGTTCACCTTATCACCTCACGGGCGGAACGGATGCGTTACCTCGCCGGACAGAACCTCGAGATCACCG
>CAZDNY010000580.1:0-2291 GCA_964506885.1 uncultured Hyphomicrobiaceae bacterium
AAAGCCGGCCGTCAACCTGCCCACCTGCTCCTCGGCGGCACAGCCAATCGACGAGGGGACCGCCGCGTTCGTGCGGATAGAGATTGTGGAGCGTCCAGACGATCTTGTAGCCAGCGCGGCGCGCTTCCCAAAGCTTGGCGACGAACCTGGCAAGTGCGGAGATCTGAGGAGGGCCGCCGCCCGGAGCATATTCGAGGGAGGGCCAATGGAAATGCAGGAAATCGACCTTGCCCCGGTTGGCCCTGATCCAGGCGCGATTGAAGCCCTCAGTGGAAACGCGCTCGATGCCGTGCGCGGCGAGGTGGTCATAGAAGAGCTTGAGATAGGGATTGGCATTCGGATTGGGAAACGAGGCGATCCGCAGCGGTCTTGACCGCGCGGCGACATCGGTGATGGCGGAACGCTCGTCGCCGCGTCCGGGATGCCGATCAGTATCTAGAATGCCGGCTTCTTCAACGCGCCGGGCAATGAATGTCATGGGCGTGGCCTTTGTGCGCGTGCTGGAAGTGTTGTGCGATTGGCGTGACGGCGTAACCAGTTGCCGATCGCCATTTTGGGGTTGCCGGCGACATCGAAGAGTGCGCGCACGGTGTAATAGGCCAGCTTCGCGTAGTCGAGCGGCTCGCCGATCCGTTCGAGCCCGGTCTTGTGCAGATCCCAGTATTGGCGGGGCTTGAAGGAAAGCACGGCATGGCCAAGGGCGCGGTAGTGTGCACGACGAGCGCCGTCGATGACATCGGCTGCCTCTCGGGCCGACAGAAACAGGGGTGCGTACTTGTGCAGGATCATCGCGCGATCGAGGAGCCGGCCGTCGTTCTTCGTGTGATGCAGGAAGATTGATCCAGACTGGCGGCGATTGAAGGACAGGACCTGGTGGACGAATGCGAAGTCACCAGCGCGCAGCACATCGAGACAGGATTCGATATCCTCGTTATGCGAGTCGAGGTTGTAGAAGTCGGTCTTGGCGAGAATGTCGCTGGTCCGGTACATGACGCAGGTGGGTGAGCCGAACATCGGGATGTAGTCGACAAGATAGCGACGCGCCGCCTCGGTCCCGGGCAGCAGCCTGCAGGTGTGCTCCAGTCCCGTGTTGCCGACGTATGTCGTGTCGGACAGGCCCGGCATGGGTTCGTAGAGCGAATAGGATCCGACCAGCGCAACGTTGGGTGCGGCCTGCGCCGCTGCGATCATCTCCTCGAGGCAGTTGGGGTAGATCCAGTCGTCCGCCTGTACGATCTTGCAATACGTGCTGTCGGGCGTGATGTGGCGCAAGGCATTGTTGTAGTTCTCGACCTGCGGCAGAAGGCGCTCAGTGGCCATGAATCTGATGCGGGAGTCGCGGGCTACGTAGTGCGCTGCGATCTCACCGGAACCGTCGGTGCTGCAATTGTCGACAAGCAGAAGTTCGAATTTCGCGTGGGTCTGTGCGAGCACGCTCTCGATGCACTCCGCCAGATAGTCGGAGGTGTTGTGGAATGGAACCACCACACTGACGAGACTTTCGCTGGGGGCAGTCAAAGCCATTCTTTCCTACCAGACCTACCAGATCGTGTTTACGAGGTGCCGCTTGCAGGGCGGACGGGTGTTGAGGACCAAGGGCCGCGGCGTACGAAAAAGACAACCTCCTCAGGGATAAGTCCGTAGCGGTTTTCGTGGCCGCCGTAGTTTTCCGGTTGATCCGTCCAGCGGAACTGCTCGACGTCGAAGCCCGCTTCGGCCAGCCGGTCAGCATAGTCGAATGCATAGATGCGGACGTGGTCGTATTGGCCGAAGGCGCGCTCGCGCTCATCGGGCGCAGTGATCGAGAAGTCTTCGTAAGTCGCGTCCAGGCGGCGCGATATCGGAACCTGCAGGATTGCCCAGCCGCCGGGCTTTAGGATCCTGTGAAGCTCGGCCATGGCCTTGGGATCGTCCGGTATGTGCTCGAGAACATGGCTGCACATGATCGCGTCGTATGTGGCCGCGGGCATGGGAATATCGGTGAGGTCGAAGCGGTGGTTAACGCCCTCCATCATCAGGTCGGCCGACTCGTAGCGGACCTGCGGCAGCGAGCGCAGCCAGATGCCGAGATTGCGCTCGGGGGCCACGTGAAGCAGGCGGGTGCCCTCAGCCAGCAGCTCGGGGCGATCATTCAAGAACAGGTAGAGCAGGCGTTCGCGGTCACGCGAGCCACAGACGGGACAGACCACGTTGGGGCGCGGTCCACCGCCGATGATCTGCTTCTGGGTGAGCACGGGATGATCCTCGCCGCCGGGGATCATGGAGGAAAGATGCGAGCGGCACATGGGGCA
>CAZDNY010000581.1:0-2291 GCA_964506885.1 uncultured Hyphomicrobiaceae bacterium
CGCTCTCCGGAGCGGCCTCTTTTTTTGTGCGCCAATTACGAGTCTGACCCGCCATCAGCACACTTCCTAAGAGTTGTACATTTCACACGTTTGCACATGCGCCAGGAGCAAATCTCATAACTTCATTTGTTGCAAATCAGCGAATCAGAAATTCTCGACCCGTCTACCCAATTTGCACGCATCAAAAAAATAAACACTTTCTTCAGGGATCAAATGAAATGGCAGGAAATTTTGCAAACGCACGGACCGCTGCCGTCAGTGCGATAGCGCTCGGAACAGCTTTGTCGCTGTCCACGAGCGCAAATGCCGCGGATCTGGGTGGCAATTGCTGCGCGGATCTGGAAGAACGCATCGCCGAGTTGGAAGCAACAACCGCCCGGAAAGGCAACCGCAAGGTGTCGCTCACCGTATCCGGTTGGGTCGGTGAACAAGTCCTTTGGTGGGATGACGGCACAGAATCGAATGCCTACGTCACCGGCCTCGGTGTCACGCTGTCCAGCCACTTCAAGCTCACGGGCCAGGCCACCATCGCACCTGGATATCAGGCTGGCTACGTGATCCACGTCGAGACCAACTCGAACGATCCAATCGCGCTGAACCAGGATGCTGATGACGGCGGCGCTGGCGTTACGCTGCTGCAGTCCTACTGGTACGTCAACTCCGATCGCCTCGGTCGCGTGTCACTGGGCCAACTGTCACATGCCTCCGACAACACGGCCATCTTGGTCGACGGTTCTGGATCTCTCGTGCCGGCCAACTGGGTGTTGTTCGACAATCTGAGCTTCTTCGCCCGTCAGAACGGCAACGATATTCTCAATATCGATGGCGGCAACATCATCTGGGGTGAAGCAGGCTTCTGCCATCACATCAGTGCTGGCATCGGTGGCGACTGCAACGGCGTGCCGCTCAATGCCATCCGCTACGACTCACCGACCTTCAACGGCTTCTCGGTTTCGGCTTCGTGGGGCGAGGACGATTTCTGGGATGTGGCCGCCCGCTATGCGGGTGAGTTCAACGGCATCAAGATCGCCATTGCCGCGGCGTACTCGCACCAAAGCGACGAAGGCGGTGTCATCGCTCATCGCGACTCCGATTACTTCCAGATCGGCGCCTATGTTCAGCACGTCCCCACAGGCCTGTTCGTCTACGGCGCCTACGGGCATGAGAACAACGACAACAGCGTCATGCTCGCTGTCGATGGAGCGCCGATTGGTTTTGCGCCGGACAACAACCACTGGTACCTGAAGGCCGGTCTGCGTCGCAAATGGAACGAACTCGGCCATACGGTTCTGTTTGGCGAGTACGCGCAGCGTGACGACATGTACAGCGCTGACCTGCTCGATGCGGCGACCTTGTTTGCTGCAGGCGGCAACCAGACGGCCGATTCAGAGATGCGGCAGTGGGGTCTCGGCATCGTCCAGGAGATCGATGCTGCGGCGATGTCCATGTGGCTCGTCTATCGCAACTTCGATGCGGAGATCTCCGGAAACGGTGCAACTGGCGTCGACATCGACTTTGACACGATGCACGTCGTGAAGTTCGGCGCTCTGATCAACTTCTGATCGAATTAGAAATCGCCGGATTGACAAAGGGGCTGCTCTTTCGAGCAGCCCCTTTTTGCGCACCGACGTTGGCGGACGTTCCGACGCCAAACATTAAGTGCCGGAAATGACACATGAATTATCCACTCTCACCGTCTCTTGGCCACTTCGTTTGTTGCGCGCCCGCGAATCAGAAAAACCTCGAACGGCTACCCAACATGCGTTCGGTAACCTGTGAAGAATGAGACGGGAAAAAACGATAATGAACGGGAAATATTCAAAGGCACGCTGGAGCGCTGCGGGCGCAGTCGCGATTGCTGTCGCGCTCGGCCTTCCTGCAAACGCCAATGCCGCCGACCTTGGCGGAAACTGCTGCGCAGATCTGGAAGAGCGGATCGCAGAACTGGAAGCAACAACTGTTCGCAAGGGCAACCGCAAGGTCTCCTTGACCATCTCAGGCTGGGTCGCAGAGCAGGTGACGTGGTGGGACGATGGCGTTGAGAGCAACGTCTACGTCTCCGGCATCGGCGTCACGCTCTCCAGCCACTTCAAACTGACGGGTCAGGCGACGATTGCACCCGGCTATCAGGCTGGCTATGTGATCCACGTCGAGACGAACTCCAACGAGCCGCTCGGTATGGACCAGACCACAGATGACGGCGGCGCCGGCATCTCCCTGCTCCAGTCCTACTGGTTCATCAATTCGGATCGCATGGGCAAGCTGTCCGTTGGTCAGCTCTCGCATGCGTC
>CAZDNY010000582.1:0-2287 GCA_964506885.1 uncultured Hyphomicrobiaceae bacterium
GATGGATGCTGTGCGCCGCTGCACGGGCGGGCTCATCTGTCCGGCGCAGCGCGTAGAACGGCTGAAACACTTCGTCTCGCGCAACGCGTTCGACATCGAGGGGTTGGGTGAGAAGAGCGTGCAGGAGTTCTACGATGACGGGATCATCGCCTCGCCACCCGACATCTTCACGCTCGCGGCACGTGATGCAGCCGGCGAGATCACGCTCGCGGAACGCGAGGGCTGGGGGCAGCAGTCGGTCAAGAAGCTTTTTGCGGCGATCGATGCGCGTCGTGAGATCGCACTGGACCGGTTCATCTTCGCGCTCGGAATCCGGCATATCGGCGAGACGACGGCGCGTGTGCTGGCGCGGGCCTATGGATCGATCGAAGCCCTGCGCGCGGCGATGGCGGGTGCGCAGGATCACGAGAGCGAGGCATACGCAGATCTCAACAATATCGACGGCATCGGCCGTGTCGTCGCGGACGCCGTGGTGGAGTTCTTCGGCGAGCCGCACAACGTCGAGATCGTCGACAAGCTTTTGGAACACGTGACGCCGCAGCCGCTGGAAGCGGTAGCGGCGCATTCGCCGGTCGCGGGCAAGACGGTGGTGTTCACCGGCACGCTGGAGCGTGTCACCCGCTCGGAAGCGAAGGCGCAGGCGGAGCGGCTCGGCGCCAAGGTTGCGGGTTCGGTGTCAAAGAAGACGGACTATGTGATTGCCGGTGCGGAGGCCGGTTCGAAACTCAAAAAGGCAACGGAACTCGGCGTCAGCGTGCTCACCGAGGATGAGTGGATCGCGCTGATCGGCGGCTGAATTTGGCGCGATGGATGCCTGCGAGCGTTGCGCGCCGGCGACAGAATCCCAAACAAATGCTTGTGGCAACAGCGTTTTGTCTGTGGACAGGGCGGTTCCGTCAGCACGCCGACTCAGGCTTAGCTCGCTTTGATCGGCAACTTGTCCGGGCAGGTCAGTCCCGGTCCCATCGAGACGGAACGACAAAACGACATGATGTGTGTGTGCCGCCGCTGCCAGCGTCTTGGCGCTGCCATGGACGATGACGCTCTCGCTTATTGTGACGAGGACGTCGCGGACCTGTGGGCGTGGGCATTCGACATCGCCGATGCGCACGGTGCGGCGCGCGTGGGCATGGAGCACGTCGTTCATGCGATGACGTCGCTGGACGCGGGGCTTTATGCGCTCGAGGTGCGCGAGGTCGATGTGGGAGCGGTGCGAGACGCGGCGGCGCATGTCATTGCCGCGAGCGGCGAGCAGGGTGGGGCCGATCCTTATTGCGATGTGCTGAGCGCCGACGACGACGTACAGGCGGCGCTGGATCTGGCGGTGGAAGCCGCACGCGAGCGGGGCTATGAGATCGCGTCGCTCGACGACGTCGTCGATGTGCTGATGGGCTATCAGCCGGGCTGTGCAACGCTGGTGGCGCTGTTTTCGGCCTTGCAGGGTGGGCGCGGTGCGCGCCATCACTTTGCTGGCAGTCAATTCTATGAGGCGATGACGCCTGTCGGCCACCTGGCGAGCGACCATGTGCAAACCGGCATGAGCGGCGCGGCTGATTGGCGTTCCGATCCCGCTCACCATTGGGCCGGCCATGATCAGGAGGGTGGTTTCTTCGACGCCCGGGTGGAGCGAGAGCCCGCGCGGCGTCTGCGCGACACCGCTGCTGACTTGTCCAGACTGGAGGAGCGTGTCGGGCGGCTGGAGGTGCGTGCCGGCAACGACCACGATCGCATCGGGCATGCCTTGCAGGAGCTGTCGCGGCACCGCGCGCTGCTGCCGGCGGATGAGGATTGGCGCACGCAGATGCAGACGCTCGTCAGCCAGATCGATGCGTTACGCGCACAGATGGGCCGGTTGGCGGCCGGGCGACGCGAAGAAGGCGGCAGCGGGCGGGCGGCGCATGGCGCCGGCGTATCTGACGACGCCTTCACGGCGGCGGTGGCGCGGCTCGATGCGGCGCGCTCCGACAGCGAACGCCGCGTGTCCGGTCTTATAGCCATGATGGAACGGCAGCAGCGTGACCTGGAACGGCTGGCGAATGCGTTGTCAGGTCTGGAAAGGGCCTGGCAGTCGATCGGCTCACGTGGGGCGGCCGACGCAGGCGGCGGCAGCGCGCAGGTGACGGCGCAGGGCATTGGGTCTGGTCGTGCGGGCGCGATGGGGATGCCGCGCGGGGTGGCGATGGCACAATCATCGTCGGCGACGTCGCCGACGGCAGATGGAGCGGCGTCGCTGTCTCGATCAACGTCGACATCAACTTCGACATCAACTTCGACTTCAGCATCGTCG
>CAZDNY010000583.1:0-2283 GCA_964506885.1 uncultured Hyphomicrobiaceae bacterium
GGCCGCTGGCTGAAGAACTGCTGTTCGGGCAACTCGAGAACGGCGGCACGGTGCGGGTGCTGGTCGAGGGCAAGGGCGAGGATTCGAAGCTTGCCTTCGAGTACCTGCCGCTCGATCCGGCCAAGAAGCCGAAAGCGTCCGGCCGGGACGAGGACGACGAGGACGACGACAAGCCCCAGGAGGCCCTGGTCGGCGCGGCACCGCGCAAGGCCTTGCCAGGTCCGAAGGACAAGAAGGAGAAGGGCTCGGGTTCCTCACGCGGCGGTAGCGTGCCAAGCGTGCCGCGCAACAAGAAGGGCGAATAGCGCCGGCACGCACGTCGCAGCACGCACGACGCAGTCATGGGCACAATTTCGGGGGCTGCCGGTCAAGGACCGGTGGCCCTTCGTGCTTTGCAGATCGTGTCAGTTCCCGCGGGTACATCCGCGCGGGCGAGATGCGGATAGCCCCTTGCCTTCCTGCGCATGCCACGAAGCGGGTTCGTTGCGCGTGCGCTCATTCAAAGAAAGGAGAAGCTGCCATGTGCAATGCGTGTACGCCTTTATCGAAACCGATCGACGACAGCCGTGTCTCGGAACTCGAAACGCGGCTGATGAGCGCTTTCAACGACGGCGCATTGATGCTGATGATGTCGGTTGGGCATCGCACCGGACTGTTCGACAGCATGGCCGTGATGGAGCCGGCCTCATCGGCTGAGATCGCAGAGCAGGCCGGATTGTCGGAGCGTTACGTCCGGGAATGGCTCGGCGCGATGGTGTGTGCGGGGATCGTGGAACACGACGGCGAAGCCGGCACCTACGTCTTGCCGGCCGAACACGCGCTGCGCCTGAGCCGCGAGGGCGACGTCAACATGGCGGTTGTCACGCAGTTCTTCTCCGTGCTCGGCGGCGTCGAGGACGACATCGTAGACTGTTTCCGCAATGGTGGCGGCGTCCCCTATATGCGCTATCGGCGCTTCCACGAGGTGATGGCGGAGGAGTCGGGGCAGACGGTCCTGCCGGCCTTGGAGTCCTTGATCCTGCCGCTCGTGCCCGGCCTGATCGACCGGCTCGAAGAGGGCATCGCGGTGCTGGATCTTGGCTGCGGACGCGGCCGGGCCGTGCTGCAGCTGGCGCAGTCGTTTCCCAGGAGCACGTTTAAGGGGCTCGACCTGTCGTCGGAGGCTGTCGCATGGGCGCGTGCGCGTGCTGCCGAGATGGGCCTTTCCAACGTCTCCTTCGAAGTGCGCGATCTGTCCGACTTCGATATGAGCGCGCCTGAGGGGGCTTTCGATCTCGTCACGACCTTCGATGCGGTCCATGACCAGGCCAAGCCGGCCAACATGCTCAAGGGCATCCGCCGGGCACTGGCGCCGGGCGGTGTCTATCTCGCCCAGGACATCAAGGGGTCGAGCCGACACGACGGCAATCTCGACAATCCGATCGGCACGTTCCTCTACACGATCTCGTGCATGCACTGCATGACGGTATCGCTGGCGCAGGGCGGAGACGGACTCGGCGCGATGTGGGGCCGGGAGCTGGCCGAGCAGATGTTCCGCGAGGCAGGCTTCGGTTCTGTGGAGGTGCATGAACTCGAGCACGACGTGCAGAACTACTACTACGTCTGCCGGCCTTAACGTTGCTTGCAGCTTTGCCTGATGCGGGGGGCAGGGCTGCCGGAATTGCCGAGGTGAGCGGTTTTCCTCGCGCATCCAAACGCTGTAGAGTGCGGGGCCCTTGCGGGCCCCCTCTCTTGTATGCCGAGCCCCGATCCGTGATCCCCGACGACGACTACGACCTGCCCATGGCGCCCGGCGGAGAGAACCGCTGGTCCAATGCCAAGCCACGCCAGGCGTTCTTGCGCGGAATGGCAGTCGCGCTGTCGACGCCGGGCATCATCTTATTTGCGTCGGCCGCGGGGTATGGCGCGCTCGCCCGGGATGGCGGCATCTCGCTGGCCAACGCCGTCTACATGATGGCGGTGTTCTTCGCACTTCCGGCACAGGTTGTACTGCTCGACCAGGTTGCGCGCGGGGCGTCGATGTGGGCGGGCGCACTGGCGGTATCGTTGACCGGCCTGCGGCTGTTGCCGATGAGCGTGTTGGTGATGCCTCTGCTCAAGGGTCCCCGTGCAAGCCGCTGGCGTTATCTGGTGGCAGGGCACTTCATCGCCGTTACGGCCTGGATGGAAGGCTGGCGGCGGCTGCCGGATGTACCCGTGTCGCTGCGCATGGATCATTTCCTCGGGCTTGGAACGGGACTGGTGCTGGCGACGCTGGCCGGCACGTTCGTCGGATATGAGGTG
>CAZDNY010000584.1:0-2277 GCA_964506885.1 uncultured Hyphomicrobiaceae bacterium
AAACCCTGCCAGCACACCGTCGACGCGGTAGGTGAGCAGCAGCGTTCCGTCGGGCTTGGCCGCCATCACGTGCGCGAAGTACGACGGGGCAAGCGCATCGAATACGCCCGAATCGACAGCCGCGTTGCGTTGCTGTTCGAGATAGAGGGCGTGCAGCTCTTTCGACACGTCGCCCGACACCGACGTCACGCGCTCGATGACGACGTTGGCGGCGCGCCGCTCTGCATGTCTGAGATACCGGCGCGTATTGGCATCGAGCCCGGCGAGATAGTCCGGCAGCGCGGCAAAATCGATCGCCAGCACCGCGCGCGGCAGTGTCGCGACGGCTGCAAAACCCGCCTTCATCGCCAGGTCCCCGATCTGCGCGCGGGTGCGATCGCTCACGTCCTTCAGCACCATGAAGTCGAGCGGCCGGCGAGAGCTTCGGTCGGCACCGATGAGGCTCTTGAGCGCCGCGGCACGTGGTCCCGCGGCCAGGTCGGGCTCGACACCGATGGCGCAATCGTCGCTCAGCGGCGAGCCGATTCCGAGGATGCGCGCGGGCAGCTTCACCGGCCCCAGATCGACGGGGTAGCGCGTCACGAAGGTCGGGCACAGGGCGACGATGCGTTGGTCCACCTCCACCACGCGCGCGCCGAACGTGAAGCCATCCGGCACCGCCAGGGCACAGGCCCGGAAATAGTCGTAGTCCTCCGCGCGCCCCGGCAGCAGCCTGTTCCAGGTGCCCGGGTCAATGTCGCTCAGTTCGACGGTGCGTGTGCGCAAAGTGTCCAAGGGCTTCGGTTTCAACGGTCTGGAAGCGAGGATTTCGTGGCGGTCTGGAGCATGTTTAGCCGAAGTGTGAGCGGTTCGGCGTGAGAAACATGCTCGAAACCAATAGACGAGATCGCGATCATGTTTCCTGGAAACATGAACGCGATCTAGCATGGATTGGCGCGGCCGCAGGCCATTCGTATCGCCACACAGTAAAGAAAGCGGTTTCATGGCTTGGTGAGGCGCCGGTGCCGTCATCGAGCTCTAGCGAGAACCGTTGGCCTGGTCTGCACTATCGAAGGTCCGTGCATCGTTGGCCTGTTCGTCGTAGTAGAGCCGTGACAGGAGCGTATCGACATCGGGCCGCGTCTGCGGTTCCCTGTCCTGTCGCTTGCGCTGGCGCTCTTGCTCGGATTTCGCCGAGCGGGTGGCGCCCGAGCGCTTCAGCCGCCGCCCGCCCGAGATCAGCAGCGGATGGCGGGGCTCTTCCAGATCGAGCTCTTCGAGGAAATTTTCCCGCAGCGCATAGAATGACTGCTGGATCGCGGCCTGGGCCAGTTGCCGCTCCGCCGCAGTCGTATTCGGCTTCTTGCGCGGATCGAGCCACTGCAGCGCGCGGCGCATGTCGTGCAGCGGCGCATAAGGGTAGAGGCCGACCAGGGACGATGTTTCGCCCGCGTTGGAATAGACGATGCGCATGTTGTCGATCGTCTCCGAGATTCGGCAATAGGCCTTGAGATAGTCGTCCATCGAAGGATAGGGCCGGTCGCAGTAACTGACGAGTGCCGTCTTGGTAGACACGATTCCGCGCCACTCCTGCTCCAGGTTCTCGACGAACTTGGAGCGCTTCTGGAACACGTTGGCGAGATAGGCAGCGATCACCGTCACCAGCACCAGCGCCATGTCTTTGAGGTAATCGTAGATGTCTTTGAGAACCTGCTGCAAGCCGCTGCCGGCAAGCACGGGGATATGCTCAGACAGTCGCGCGACGAAGGCGACGACCAGCACCAGACCGAGGATGAAATAGGAGCGCCTGAGCGTCCTGTTCAGCTTGAAACGCGTCATGGGGACCGGAAACTCTGCACAAACCGGACACGCGGGAAAACCGCACGCGACCTTAAGCCGCCCGTCGCCTGCGCGTCATCCCCGAGCCGGTGGCGCGTTTTCGATTTTTCCCCGCCTGCGCCTCTTTGGCATCGCTGCGCGCGTCGCTGGCACGGCGGGATGACTTCATCTGGTCATTGGTTCGTGAGCGCTCGTCGCGTCACGGCCCCCACAATGCGGGCCGCATCCACGGCGCGGGAACCATCAGTTGCCCGCGGCAAGGTCCGGCATCCTCGGCAAGCGCCAGCGATTGCCAGCCCGCCAGGTATTCCGGGACCAGCGGGAAGGGCGGCTGGATGTCGGTTTCAGTCGAAAACCCGTGGCGCCCGTAGTAGCCCGGATCGCCCAGCACCAGCACGCGCGAAACGCTGTCATCGCGCAGTCGCCGCAGGCCGTCGCGCACGAGTGCCGAGCCGATCC
>CAZDNY010000585.1:0-2272 GCA_964506885.1 uncultured Hyphomicrobiaceae bacterium
AAGCTAACAGCATTCCGACATGGACGACAGTCGGCGGATCGGCGCCGGTCGAGCCGGCCACGAGTCAATCGTGCTGGAACGATCAAATTGCCAGGACGAGTGCGCGCAGAGCCGTGTGTCATCCTCGACATTTCATCCGACGGAGCACGTATCCGCACTGCGAACCCGGCTATCGGATTTTCTCGCCTTGTTTATCTGACAGTGCCGTCGCTCGACCTCATGGTTGCCTGTGAGATCGTTTGGGTCGGTGAGGCCGAAATCGGCGTGCTCTTCAGGCAAAGGTTCGCTCCGCCGCACCGGAGAGGATGTCACTGAGCCCAGAGATCCTGCGTCACGACCCGCAGCTGCAGGGTGGTCGGATGCGACGGCACACCTGTACGCGTGGTCCATAGAGCCCGCGCGCGGGCGCCAGCTTGTGGGCATGAGAAGTTGTTCTTGGTCGTATCTTCGGGCGAAGCTGACGCTCGTAGCGGTTGGGTCTCTTCGTCGATTTTGGCTCGCACGTAACTGCAGATCGCAGGAGGCGGCGGCGTCGCTACGGCTTTGGAGAAAACTTCTCCTATCCAGCCGATTGCGCAAACCATGGTTCTTTTGAATTCAGATCAAATTCGATCCTTTCCCGAGACGGATTGTTAGCTGTTGCCGAATTAAGGTGACCCCAGAAACTTTTGGACCCGTGGCTTTGATGGGGTGGGTGGCGCGTTGTCGCCTGCTGGGAGGCGGGCGCAAGAATGCGCATATTGATCAGTTTTGCCGTAATGGTCCGCAAGTTTGGGGGCGCTCGCGAAGGCGTGGTGACCCTCATGTTCGGCCTCATCGTTTTCGTCCTGTTGGCTGCGATCGGTATCGCAATCGACACGTCTCGCGTTAACCGGTTCAGGACCAGTGCGAGCGCGTCGCTCGACGCCGCGGCTTTGGCAACGGCCAAGCAATTGGTCGAAAACGGCATCGCAGACGGCAGACTTGAGCAGCTGGCGAAAGCCTACTTCGAGTCCAACGTACGAGCTCAGAGAAACACCGACGGACAATTCAAAAACTTCCGCGTCGAAATCGATCGCGACAAAGGGTCCGTGGTTATATTGGTTGATACCCACCTGCCGACGGCTTTCGGGCGCGTGTTCGGTGTTTCTGAGATCAAAGAGACACTTTCAACCCGGTCCGTTTATGCTGCGAGGGACATCGAGCTCGGCATGATGCTCGACGTGAGTGGTTCCATGCAGGGGGGGAGGCTCTGGTCGTTGAAAGATGCCGCCACCGACCTTGCTAACATCATCCTCGATTCATCTGCCGCTCCGACAAGGAACAAGATCGGCATAGCTCCCTACTCGACGTCTGTGAATGCTGGAGTTTATGCGCAAGACGCAACGAATAGTTCGTCATCTTCGAATACGTGCGTGACCGAGCGCACGGGCTGGCAGGCGTTCACGGATGCCCCCCCATCTGATGCCCCGCTTCGCAACAAAACCAACCAGTGCCCAGATAGCAAAGTCATGCCTTTGACGAGCGATCTGTCGGCTTTGACACGCAGTGTCGAGTCCCTTTCGGCAAACGGCTGGACCGCTGGGCATCTCGGCATTGCCTGGGCTTGGTATATTGTCTCGCCTGAGTGGGCCTCCTTCTGGCCCAGCTCCAGTGCGCCTCAAGCGCATGATCCAGAAAAGGTCTTGAAGGCGGTGCTGATCATGACCGATGGCGAATTCAACACGTACTACGAGGGCAGCAACGGAAACTCGAAAACGCAGGCTTTGAACCTGTGCGCCAATTTGAGAGCGGAAGGGATCACCGTCTTTGCGGTCGGCCTAAATGCGCCCTACTCTTCCCTCGATCTGCTGCGGCGGTGCGCGACCAATCAGAGATATTATTACGATACGCAGTCTGGGAAGGAGCTGCGTGAAGCGTTCAACAATATAGCTCGAGAACTGACGGCCCTTCGTTTGACGCATTGAGCCGACGGCTCAGGATCTCGTTTGCACTCAGTTTGTGCGATCGTCGCGACCAGGTGGAAAAGCCGAGGGCTTACGGAGCGCCGCCTAGACCAATATGAGGCGGCCGCGTCTATAGCGCCTTTTTGAGGCGCTCATATCCTTTCTTCAGCTCCTCGCCGAGCAGCGCTGCGGCCTCGCGGACGTCTTCAGCCGTCTTGTCCAGGTGAGACTTGGCCCTGAGTTCTTCAAATTTCTTCTCGAGCTTCTCCCACTCCTGCTTGGCCTCCATGCTGCCGAGCTTGATTTGTACTGCGAGTTCATCACGCTTTTGCTTCAGGTCCGCAAGT
>CAZDNY010000586.1:0-2262 GCA_964506885.1 uncultured Hyphomicrobiaceae bacterium
CTGCTCGGCAAAGGCGATCCGCACCTCTTCGGCCAGCCACTCGTCGATATTAACGGCGCTGTCGTCGAGCAGGCTCGCCGTTGCCGCCGGCATCGCATAGAGCTCCATCGTCGGGAATGACAGTTCCGACAGCGTCGGCGTTGCCGTTTCCGCGCGCGCCGCCGCCTCTCCGACCCATCCGGTATCGAGGCCCGAAATCGCGAACGGCCGCTTGTAGACAGAACCCGACACCTGCCGCACGCCCGCAATCGCACGGATGGGTGAGATATCCTTCAGCGCGCGATTGATCGTCGTCTCCGTCTCGTCGGGAACCAGGTAGCCACCGTCGGGATCGGAGCCGACCGACAGCGCCTTGCCTTCCAGCGCCTTGAGACCGCCGGCCTCGCCACCGCGCACATACGCGTCGAAAGCCGACTTGTGCTGCAGCGACGCCGCCGACGTCACACCGCCGTTGCCGCCGATCGGCAGCCGCTGCTGCTTGACGCTGAGCTGGTCCAGCGCCTTGTCGATCCGCGCGAGCTTGTCATGCGTCAACACATCGGCAGACGAACGCCGCTCGATTTCCGAAAGTCGCTGCTCGTTGGTCTCCTTGAAGTCCTCGAACGCCCGCATGAACTCGTCGAATGCAGCGGCCACGTCGCCACCCACCGACTTCACTTCCAAATCCGTCTTGTCCGTCATGGTATCCTTGCCTTTTCACATGTCGCCTACTCACAGGCCGCGCCCGATCCGCCGCGCCGCATCCCGCATGCGCTGAGCCAGCCGCGCCGCCTCGCTTTCACCGAGACCCGCTTCCCGCAGGGCCTGGAATCCCTTCACCCCATCGCGCATCAGCGCGCGCGCTTCTCCGCGCGTCAGTCCGCCATCGCGTGTCAGCCACCGCTCCACCTCCCGCGCCGTCGGAACACCTGCCGCAAACGGCCGTGCCTTGAGGCTTGCCACGCGCGCATCCGGCAGCATCGGAAACGTGACGACGGAGATTTCCCAAAGGTCGATCTTCTCCAGCCGACGCACACCGCTCCGCGCATCGCGCTTCGCCTTGATCGCCTTGAAGCCGATCGACAGGCCATCGAGCGCGCCCGCTTTCATGAGAGACATGACTTCGCGCGCCTTCGCCACGTCCGCCATCAGGCGGCCGCGCGCATAAAGCCCCTTGGTATCCTCTGCAATCTCGTCCCACACGCCGATCGGCTGAGCGGGATCGTGCTGGAACAGCATCCGTATGCCACGCGCGCCACGCACCCTCAGACTGTCGGCGAACGCGCCGCGCACCACCACGTCGCGGCTCAGGTCCTCTCGCCCGAACAGACTGGCATAGCCTTCGAACGCGCCATCCGCGGCCACGCTCTTCAAATCGAGTGCCATGAACTTTGCTTCCGCGCCGTGAAGAACGCGTGCGCCGTCACGATCTGCCATCGGCAAACCTTTCCGTTCGTTTCAGCTGTTGATTATGAGTTGCGTCCACACGCCGCCGCAGCCGCGTTCGTCAAATGAAACCCGGCACCCGGCTCGACTGCCGCCACCAGCGTTGATCGAGATCGACTGTCAAAGGCTCAATTCGATTGTGTCGGGACTGAACCCCAACCCGAACCGTCAATCCAGTTTCACGTAACTCTTCCCCGGCCGCGCACGAGCGAGCCAGACGCCGTATCCGCAAAGATGCAGCGGGTCGTCCGGCATGGCGCGCCATTCCGCGACGACGGCATCGGCAATCTCCTCCGGTGCACACCCGTATTGCGTCTGGATATCCCATTCGTAGTCAGAGCCGGGAACGTGTCTCACGGGAACCGCGCCAGCCGCCAACAGCGCCAGCACACCGCGGCGCACGAATGCATCCAGTTCGGAGCCACTCAGACCAAAGCCGTCTCGTCCAGATGGCACCACCTGCCACAAACCTACGGCATCGATCGGCAACTCCCCAGGAAGCGTCGTAAAGTACTCATCCAGAGTCCGGCCGTAATATTTGTCTCTCAGTTCATTGGTCATTTCTGATGGACCTTATAGCCGTTCGGCACGCCGCTCGTCACACCTTGGATCACTTCAATCGTGGTGCCGCGGTCGGGGTTCTGCCGAACGCCGATGACCGTTCCGTCGAAGCGACGATACCAAATTCCCCTGTAACCAGGAGGTGCAGGCGTCAGTTGCGCACCATCGAGCAATTGCTTCTCGAGCATTTTGAAATCCCCCGGCGAAACCGTTCTGATTTTGTCAGCGGCACCAGAATTTCGAACTCCGATCTCTCGCCCACCAGGCCCGAGCAAC
>CAZDNY010000587.1:0-2261 GCA_964506885.1 uncultured Hyphomicrobiaceae bacterium
CAATTTCACCACGTGCCACCAAATGCCATGCGCTATCATTTTTTGTTGCAGATCGCCGTGCGCAATCAACATGCTTTTATACATATCTTTTTCTTTCCCCCCATGTTTCCGAAGCGCCAGCAAATTGTTTTACGTGAGACCTTGCCATCTGAAAAAATTTGACCCACTAAAACTACGCGCAACGGCGGTTTCATCGACTTTTGATGAGGTTTTTTGTTTCTCCTTTTTATGGCTTTCGGGAGCTAATTACCGCGTACCGCAGGTGTTGTCTGCAGATACGGAACGGGCGGCGCGTCCGTGGTGCCCGGCCTTGACAGGTGCGCTCGTCCGTTTGCAGACTTCCAGGCGGAGGCACGTCCGCCGACATCAACGACTGCATTTTTTCCGGAGATACCCCCTGGCATGAAAATTCACCCGAGCCTGATGACGATCGCAGCGCTGGCAAGCGGCCTCCTGCTGTCAACCACCACCGCGACGTCGGCCAAATCCGTCGGCAAGATCGGTGGCTCGGGCGGCTTTACGCTCAAGTGCACGTGGGCCTGCCATCCCAAGATCAAGAAGGCGCGGGCGCAGTACTGCTTCAACAAGAAGGGGCAGAAGAAGCTCGTCTACTGGGAATCCATGTCGGTACGGTGCGGCAACACCGAAGAAGGCGGCTAGCCCCGCGCGGGTGACCTGCGGGCGGCCGGCACACACCGTGCCTGACGCACGGGCGATTGGCTGAGCTGGCGCGGCAATGCCGCCCTTCGATTAGTGATGCCGTTAGCCGGGCCTGCATCGGCCTGGGCGCACCAGCCAGCGAGAAGGGCCCTGCCATCTGGCAGGGCCCTAGTCTTTTCGCTCTCACGCCTTTGCGGGAAGACGTCTGTCCACGAGCGACCTCAGCTCTTTTTCGCAGGCAGCGGCGGAACAACGGCCTTCGTTTCGGCCTTCTTGGCTTTGGCTGTCTTGCGCGCCGCCTTCATGCATGCTGCGCGGAACTTCTTGCGCTCAGCCCCCTTGAGCCCCTTGGCATCGGCATCTGCGGAGCATTTGAGCGATTCAGCCGAGCGCGGCTTAGCGGTCTTGGCCGGGGCTTTCGCCGTGGCCGCCTTCGCCGGTTTGGCGGGCGTCGTCGTCTTGGCGGCGGCGGCCGGCTTGGACGGCTGGGCGGCGGGAGCTGCCGACTGGGCGAGCGCGCTGCCGGCCGACACCAGAATGGCAACGGATGCGGCCGTCATGATGGTTTTGATGGTCATGAACACGTATCCCTGAAACGGGCTCTGGCCCGACGATCGGACCGGCAACCCTGGCGGCCGCCACGCGGCGAACGCGCTGCGTCGTTTGCTCTCGCCCGCCGTCTTTGTCCAATGCTCAAAACGCATGTCTCGTCTGGCAGCGATGCAGCACGCGCATTGCCGCTGCGATGCCGCATACCGCCGCCATCAATCTGCCAAAGTGCTCAAGCCTCGAACGCCATTTGAGCCAGTGCCCGCTCGCGCAGAACGCGGCCTTCGATCTCGGCATCGTCCAGGCGAATCTTGACCAGATCGCCGATGCTCACCAGGCCCTGCATGCGGTCGTCCGACATCACGACAATGTGGCGGAAGCGCCGTTCCGTCATCACGCGCAATACGGCTGATACCGTTTCTTCGGGGCCGCACACCGGCAGCGGGGTCCCCATCGCTTCGGTGACCGGCTGATCCAACGCAATTGCGCCGCGACGCGCCAAGGCGCGGATCACATCGCGATCGGTGAGGATGCCGAGCGGGATTGCGTGCGGATCGGTGACGACGACAGATGCTATGTTTCGGGCATCCAGCAGGTTGACGGCATCGCGCAGCAGTTTGTTGCTCCACAGCGTCTCCACGCGGGAGCCCTTCTTTTCCAGAACATGCTCGATCTTCATGGGCGCACCTCGCTTCCTCTGCGACAGTGTCCGCCCGTCCAGCCGGTTCGCGCAATTGTGCCTCAGCTTGGCGCGCGGGGAAAGCGGATGGTGGGCCAACACCGCTGAAATGAGCGCACGGGCCGCCTTGCCGCCGGGCGCCCGGCGCGCCATATTCCGCGGTGATGGCCAAGACCCCGACATCGTCCGGAAAACACAGGACCGCCAAGCCGGCCACGTCCTCAGCGACGCCCAAATCCAGGGCGGCGGCGCCGAAAGCGCGTGCCTCGCGCGGCAAATCCGGCAAGCCGACACCACCGCCACTCGAGACCGCTGCCGGCACGCCGGCGCCGCGGAAGTGCTCGGCTTGGTAGGCGGCTGTGTTAAGCCCCAG
>CAZDNY010000588.1:0-2252 GCA_964506885.1 uncultured Hyphomicrobiaceae bacterium
TTCTGGCGCGCAAGCCTGACGGCATATTCCTGTCGAATGGCCCGGGCGACCCGGCAGCGACCGGCAAATATGCCGTCCCCCAGATCAAGAAGCTGGTCGAAAGCGGCCTGCCGGTGTTCGGCATCTGCCTCGGACACCAGATGCTGGCGCTGGCATTGGGCGCCACCACCCGCAAAATGCATCAGGGCCATCATGGTGCCAATCACCCGGTCAAGGATCATACTACGAACAAGGTCGAGATCGTCTCCATGAACCACGGTTTCACCGTTGATCGCGACACGCTGCCGGCAGGCGTCGAGGAAACCCACGTTTCGCTGTTCGACGGCACCAACTGTGGGATCCGTTTGGCCGGTCAGCCCGTATTCTCCGTGCAGCACCATCCCGAGGCGTCGCCCGGACCACAGGACAGCCACTATCTGTTCCGCCGGTTCACCAACATGATGCGCGCGGCCAAGGGCATGCCCGAGGAGGCGGAGCGCTGAACAAAGGGAGGCAGTTGAGACGTATGTCGCACGGCGTTTGGCACCGTAGGGCGCCCGGCGTGCCTGCGACGTTGGGCATGGCTGCCGCAATCACGCACCGGCTTGCATCTCTGACGACGATGTCAGCCGCATGTGCCGCTTTCCTTCTGATATCGCTCGCCCCTGCCTTTGCAGACAATCGTGACGTGCCCGCGTGGCCGAGCGAATGGCAGTCCACCGAGTTGCGCGATCATGCTCTGGTCGGCAAGATCTGGTCGCACCGGACTGGCGGCTTCGTCTCGCCGCAAGAGTACGGTACGACCCTCGCCAAGAGCCGGTTCGTGCTGCTGGGTGAGGTCCACGACAACCCCGATCACCATCGTCTCCAGGCCTGGGCCATCCGCACCATCTCCAAGCTGCGCGGTGCCCGGCTCGTCGAAGGCGCCCCGCAGATGGACGTCGTCGCGATGGAGATGCTGACCGCCGACGAGCAAGCCGCGCTCGATCGGTTTTATGGTCGCAACGCACGTGTGCCGCGCCCGCGCACTGCCGCCGACTTCGGCCGGATGATGAAGTGGGACAAGCTCGGCTGGCCCGACTACGCGATCTATCAGCCGATCATCGAGGAAGCGCTCAGCGCCTACCTCGTGATCACGCCGGCGAGCCCGGCGCGCGACGAGAACCGCAAGGTTTCCAGGGAAGGTCTGAGTGCATTGGAGGCTGGGGAACGCAAGAGACTCGGGCTCGATACGCAGTGGTCCGAGGACCTCGCCAAGTCGTTGTCCGACGAAATCCGCGAAAGCCACTGCGGCATGCTGCCCGACACGGCAATTCCCAACATGAGCCTCGTGCAGCGCCTGCGTGATGCGCGCATGGCCGACGCCATGCTGGTCTCAGAATGGAAGGGCGCCGGCCTCATCGCCGGCAACGGTCATGTTCGCCGCGACCGTGGTGTCCCCTGGTACCTGGACAAGCGCGGTATTCCCCAGGACCAGATCATCGTCGTGCGCCATATCGAAGTGCAAGACGGCAAACTCGAACCCGGCGACTACGCGCTGGGCGACGGCGGTGAGGCCTCCCAGCTGGCCGACTACGTGGTTTTCACCCCGCGTCAGACGCGGCCCGATGCCTGCGAGGAAATGCGCCGCCAGATGGAGGCGATCAAGGCCAGGCGCAAGGCCAATGACGCCGCCAAAGAGGGTGGATCGACTGCGCCCGCCGACCGTCCGCGCTAAGCAACCCAACCGGGCACCCTCGCATACCGCTATCCCGTGAATTAAGAAACGCGAACCCAACCAACCGAAAGACCATTGCCATGCGTGTCACGACGTCCCCAGCACTCCTGTTCTGCGCCGTCGCTGTGGCGGCGACATCGACGTTTGCGTCCGAGCCGGCCCGTGCTGCTGACGAATGCCGCGCAGCAGTCGAGACGGCCTTTGACAAGCAACGCGCCACGCCGACCGGATACCGCTTTGCTGCCGCAGTGCCCGGCGACCAGGGTGCGACGCGGATGACCATCGATTACCTGCCGCCTGACCGCATGTATCAGAAGGTCGAAGCGCCGGGGCATTCCAAGCCGGTCGAGACGATCGCCATCCAGCGCTGGGCCTGGGGCACGATGGGCGGGGGCTGGGAAGAGCTGCAGCCTCAGTTTGCCCAGTCGATCATCTCTCACGTCCGCGAGACGCTGATCAATCCGCCCAAGATCACCGCGTCCTTTACCTGTCTGGGCAAGGTCAAGCTCGGCGAGAAGGATTATCTGGCCTACCGTGCAGACCAGCCCAACAGCCA
>CAZDNY010000589.1:0-2252 GCA_964506885.1 uncultured Hyphomicrobiaceae bacterium
CACCCCCCGTCACGTTGCGGTATCCTGACAAGCCGGCCGGATCGCCCCGGCGCGCACTGGGCAGCCCGGTATGACCGCCACCCAGGCTGATCGTCTGCGGCGCCCTCAGATCGGCCTTCGGTACGATCTTCAAGGCGACCTCCGCCTGATCGAACCGAAGCTCCGCACCGCTCGCGGCAAGTGCGCCGATCTCGATATGCCCGGCCTTGTCGGGCAACTGCTCGATCGACTGGATGACGTGCGCCTTGACCGCATCACCCAGCAACCGAACCACCACATCCTTGCGGACCCAGATGCTGTCGTCCGGATTGATCCGGGCGACGATCTCTCCGAGCGTCTTGTCGCCGTCCTTGAGTGGCATCGGCATCATGAGAACCCGGCCTGTGGGGTTAAGGCGCATTGTTTCCAACCCGCCTTCACCCGCTTCCTGCGCCACAGCGGCTGCCAATAAGCCAAGCGGAAGCGGACCGGCTGCCAGCAACAACAGTAAGGCCACAATGACGGATCCTGCCCGCCTTCCAATGGTCTGACGAGGGCTCCCCTCCATCGTTCATCCCATTCATCGGCGCATTACCCCAGCGGTCACAACCAGGAATGCATGTCGCCGAACCTCCGCTCAGTTGCGGTCCGGCTTGAAGGCCAAGGACGCGCGGACTTGTCGAACGCTCGCGGGCACTGCGACGGGCAGCACGAACCTGCGTTCCTTGCCCGGCTGGACCAGTCCGATCCCGACGCGCTGATCCAGGAAGGACGGCGTCAGCGTCTTGGACCAGCCGTCACCCGCAAGCTGGATCGTCGCCTTCGGCAGCAGCGCGTGTATCCGGGAGGGATTGCGCACCGTGATCACGGGATTACGTTCGCCCTTCGCGTTGCGCGTGAGACTGGCACCCACGAGGTCGAGTTGTGCCTGCCCGCGAGGCGGCGCGACGTTGAGGACGACACCGAATGCCATCACGACTTGCACCCGGTTCGTCGATTGCTTGAGGCGCACGGGGATCTGCGACAGCGTCAACTGGTAGCTTTGGCTGCTATCCAGAAGCGGTTCGCCCACCCAGGTGATGCGGAACACCTGCGACGCGCCCGGCGGGATCAACGTCTGCGGCGGAAACACGAGGAAGTCGTTGGAGGGCGCCGTCGCCCGCGATTTGCCGTTCCTGTCGACGACGAGACGCTTGAGTGTCGCCTCGACCGGCAGCGGTGCATCAGAATCGTTGCGCACGATCACCTGTGCACGGCTCTCCGAGCCTGCCGACTTCATCTCGATATGTGTCGGAGAAACGCTCATGGCGCGGGCGCCGTTTGGAGCCCACGCCACGAAGAGTGCAGCGGCCAGAGCGCTTAATCGCGCGATGTATTTTCGTCTCATTCCCTGCCCTTTCGCATCCTTTGGGAAACGAGAGGGCCGCCCATCAGTGGCCAGTTGTTACGCGCGACTGCGGCATGAAAGCAGCGCTCTCGTGATAAGTCCTTATTGCGGCGTCAGCGTCACGACGAGGACGTCGGCGTACAGGCCCGCCACCATCGGCGCGGCGTTGGCGATCGGCGTGATGTCGACCGTGAGCGTACCCGTCGCTGCACCCGTCGTCGGTGCCGTCACGGTGCTGCCCGCGCTCGTGTCCAACGACGGTGCAGCGCCATCGAAAGCGGCATCCGCCGTGTAATGGATGGCGTTCTGGAAACCGGCGGCGGCACCAGGCCCCGTCAGGCCGGTATTCGTCGAGGTCAGCGTCAGGTCGGAAATCTTGCTGCACGCCACGTTGGCCACGGTCACCTGCGCCAGCGCAGCCGTATCGACGGTACCGCTCGTCACCGTGATCGTCCGGTTCTGATCGGCCGCAGTCGCCGCGCCCGAAATCGAGCAGTAGTCCGACACCGTTGCATTGAGATTGATGTTCTGGGTCGCTGTCTGCGCCGAGGCCGACACCGTAATGGCAAATAACGCTCCGGCGATCATCGCCAAACGCACAAAGATGCTCATGACTTCTCTCCACCACTCACTATTGATCCGGCAGCCACCACGCACCCGCTCATGCTGCGCCGCTGGCTGCTCCACGCCCCGCAAGGATGCATGAGAAGAGTTAATTGCCCCCTAACGCGCGTCTCGTTTCGCGCCATTTCCCGCTCGGCAGGCGGAAACGCTCCGAGCGGACGCGTGGCCCTCCCCTACGCAAAAGAGCCGTTTTGCGCGTCAGCGATCACATTGTTGCATATGCTCGCAGACAGGCCGCGAACCCCAGGTCCGCGACGCAGCA
>CAZDNY010000590.1:0-2250 GCA_964506885.1 uncultured Hyphomicrobiaceae bacterium
GTCGATGCCGCGCTTCAGGTCCATTGGGTTCATGCCGGCGGCAACCGCCTTGGCGCCTTCCTTGACGATCGCCTGGGCAAGGACGGTGGCGGTGGTGGTGCCGTCACCTGCGATGTCATTGGTCTTGGAGGCGACTTCGCGCACCATCTGCGCGCCCATGTTCTCGAACTTGTCTTCAAGCTCGATTTCCTTGGCGACGGTGACACCGTCCTTCGTCGTGCGCGGTGCGCCGAACGACTTCTCGATGATGACGTTGCGGCCCTTCGGCCCCAGCGTCACCTTCACGGCATTGGCGAGGATGTCGACACCGCGCAGCATGCGCTCGCGGGCGTCGGCGGAAAAGCGGACGTCTTTTGCAGCCATGTTGATGTTTCCTTGATCTCTCTATTCGTCGTCGCGGTGATCCTGCTCGCGCCGGGCGCGCCGGACTGCATAGCGGAACACCAGTGTCGTGATCACCGCCCCGATCGCGAGGAACGCCAGCAGGAAGGTGCCGTCGCCGATCCAGAAGAATTCGGGCCAGACGATCAGCATGGGCGTGCGCTCTTTCCGGTTCGGGGGGCACGGGCGCGCTTACTTGTCGAGCACGCCCATGATGTCGCTCTCCTTCATGATGAGGAGATCCTGGCCGTCGATCTTGACCTCGGTGCCCGACCATTTGCCGAACAGCACGCGGTCACCCTTCTTGACGTCGAGGGCAACGATCTTGCCGGTCTCGTCACGGGCGCCCGGCCCGACGGCGATGACCTCGCCCTGCTGCGGCTTCTCGCCGGCGGTGTCGGGAATGATGATGCCACCAGCGGTTTTCGTCTCTGCGTCGGCGCGCTTGACGACAACGCGATCGTGGAGGGGGCGGAACTTCATGCGAACGCTGCTCCGTTATGGGCCGGGGCGCTGGGCCCGGGCCATGGTTTCTGCCATAGATCGGATTTCAGGCTGTTAGCACTTAACGTGGGGGAGTGCTAAAGCCGGCGCCGGAGAGATAAGCGCGCGTCCAAACCCTGTCAAGACGGCCCGCATTCCCGGGCGTTGTGGAGGACATGCAAGGCGAGGGGCAGCGCGCCCCGCGGACAGGTTCCTTCCGGGGATGCATGAGCGCGCACGCGCCTATTGTGGGCGACCGCCCTCGTATAATCGTCGCCTGGGCCTCCGACGGAACTCGCCCCGGCCTTCGGTAACTTTAAAAGCCAACGATCGAAATTTGCTCTGGCCGGGCCTACGACGATCGGCCCAGCATTGATCCAGGTCAATCCCCGCCCGCAAACCTCTGTCACACTTCTGTCATGTGGGATGAGATGCGCCCCGCGTTCGCGGGCGTCGAGACGCGCCATGTCCTGCAATCGCTGTTGAGCCGCCGCCGCCCGGCTGACAGAATACGGAAAATCACAAAAATTTTCGGAGAGGAACCCTGGGGATGACACGCACCGCAAAGACAACCAAGCCGGTGGCCGGATCGGAAGCAGCGACGGGCGCTGATGCTGCGGCGAAGTCGCCTCCGCCGCCGATCGCGGCCGGAACCAATGGGGCGGCCGCTCCCGACGATACGACCCAGGCGACACAAGGCGGTGAGCTGCGTCATCAGTTGGCCGAGATGCGCCACAACCCCGAAGCGATCCGCCATGCCTTCGAGTCGGGCGAGTACCCCTACAAGACCAAAATGAAAACGAAGGAGTACGAAGAGCATCTGCAGGATCTCCAGACCGAACTGCTCAAAGTACAAGCGTGGGTCAAGGAGAGCGGCGAGCGCATCGTCATGATCTTCGAAGGCCGCGACGCCGCCGGCAAGGGCGGCACCATCAAGCGCTTCACCGAGCACCTCAATCCGCGCGGCGCCAAGGTCATCGCGCTCGAAAAGCCGTCCGAGCGCGAAAAGACGCAGTGGTATTTCCAGCGCTACATCACGCACCTGCCGTCGGCCGGCGAAATCCTGTTCTTCGACCGCTCCTGGTACAATCGCGCCGGCGTCGAGCGCGTCATGAATTTCTGCACGCCTAATGAATATCTGGAGTTCATGCGCGAGTGCCCCGACATCGAGCGCATGCTCGTGCGCTCCGGCATCCGCCTCTACAAGTACTGGTTCTCCGTGACGCAGGAAGAGCAGCGCCGCCGCTTCGCCTCCCGCGAGCACGACCCGCTCAAGCAGTGGAAATTGTCGCCCATCGACAAGGCCTCGCTCGACAAGTGGGACGCCTACACCGAGGCCAAGGAGGCGATGTTCTTCTACACCGACACCGCCGACGCGCCGTGGAC
>CAZDNY010000591.1:0-2249 GCA_964506885.1 uncultured Hyphomicrobiaceae bacterium
CGCCCCTTGAGCGTGCCGCCCACGACCCGCATCAGGCATCATCCTTGCGCGCTGCCTTGCCGCCGCGCGCAACGTTGCGCCGGCCGCTCCGCGCCTCGATCAGATCGGGCTGGTCGAGGCCCAGTTCCGCCGCCACCGCGGGCCCGAGTTGATCGGCGAGCACGCGCCGCTTGACCGCATCCACGTCGCGCGGCTTGAGGTCGAGCAGCTGGAATGGGCCGTAGGAAATGCGGATCAGCCGGTTCACCTGCAGTCCGAGATGTTCCAGGATGCGTCGCACTTCGCGGTTCTTGCCTTCACGCAGCGCAATGGTGACCCAGATGTTACCGCCTTGGAGCGAATCGAGGCTCGCCTCCACCGGCCCGTAGCGCACGCCGTCGATCTCGATCCCGTTCTTGAGCTTGTCGAGATCGGCCTGGGTGACGCGTCCGTGCGCGCGCACGCGATAGCGCCGGAGCCATCCCGTCGAGGGAAGCTCCAGGTGCCGCGCCAGCGCCCCGTCGTTGGTGAGCAAGAGCAGACCCTCGGTGTTGAAGTCGAGCCGTCCCACGGAGATCACGCGCGGCAGACCATCGGGCAGGTGATCGAATACCGTCGCCCGGCCCTCGGGGTCGGAATGCGTCGTCACCAGCCCGCGCGGCTTGTGATAGCGCCACAGCCGTGGCGGCTCGGCGGCCGGCAGCGGCTTGCCGTCGACCAGCACCTTGTCACCCGGACCCACTTCACACGCCGGCGTCGTCAGACGCTTGCCGTTGACGACCACACGCCCGTCCACGATCCAGCGTTCCGCTTCCCGCCGCGAGCACAAGCCAGCCCGCGCCATGGCCCGCGCGATGCGCATCGGTTCGTTGAGGCGTGCAGCCTCTGCCGTCGCCCCCGCGCGCGGTGCGTCGGGCCTGGACCGGGGCGGCCGGGCGGTGCGCGGCGCCTTGCCCATGCGTGCCTCGCCGCTCTCTGGCCCTTTCGCAGCTCTTCGTTTGGCGCTACCAGTCTTGGCCGACTTGCCGCCTGCCGTCCCACGCCGGGCGTCTGCGTTCTGCGCGTCTGCAGACTTCCCGCCATGCTTGGGCCGGCGCTCGGGCGCAGCCTTGCCGGAATCGCGTTGGCGCGCGCGCTCGCTCCCCGGGGAACGCTGCGCGCCCTTGTCGCGCGATGCCGGCGGCCGAGACCGAGGTGGAGGGTTGGGTTTGCGCATCTTTTTTCACGGGCTGGAGGATCGGGCCCCCTTATGACATTTGCCGAAGGAAACAGCCATATGGCCCGTGCGCTCGACGAGGCAAAAGCTGCGGCAGCGCGCGGTGAGGTGCCCGTCGGCGCGCTCATCGTCAGTCCGGACGGCGCTGTTCTGGCCGCTGCCGGCAATCGCACCCGTGAACTGAACGACCCCACTGCGCATGCCGAGATGTTGGCCATTCGTGAGGCGGCTGCCGTCTTGGGTTCGGAACGGCTCACCGGTTGCGACCTCTACGTCACGCTGGAGCCCTGTCCCATGTGTGCCGCGGCCATATCCTTCGCCCGCATCCGCCGTCTCTATTTCGGTGCTGCCGATCCCAAGGGCGGCGGCGTGGTCAATGGGCCGCGCATTTTCGCGCAAGCCACCTGCCACCACGCGCCCGAAGTCTACGACGGCATCGGCGAGCAGGAGTCGGCAGCGTTGCTCAAGGATTTCTTTCGCGACCGCCGGGACTAACCTTCGCTGCGCACAGAGCAGGTCAGCCTCTGCAACTTAAGCCTTCGCTTCCGCCCGCCGGCCCTTGCCGAATCGCCGCTTTCGCCCCTTCTTCGGCACATCCGGCGCCGGCAATGCCGCAGGTGCGGGCTCGGGGTCGATCAGCGGCAGCGTCTCGCTCGACAGCACGCGGTCGAGCTGCGCCTTGAGCTTGTCCTTCAGGGGTTCGGCCGCTTTCAGGATCTCGTCGACCTTCAGGAAGTCGAGCGTCTGGAAACGGCTGGTGCCACCCTCCACCAGGATATCGGGACGGTGAGATTTCAGCTTTTCATGCACGATCGTGCGCTCGAAAATGAACGGGCTGGAAAACAGGGCCTCTAAGGCTGAAGGATGCTTGCGTCCGTCGGTCTGCGTCGGCGCACCCGTCACGTCGACGGCAACGATGATATCGGCCTCCTGCGTCAGCAGGTCGAACGGCAAGGGATTGGCAAGCCCGCCGTCGATCATCGCCGCGCCGTTGATGATGATCGGCTCGAACACTACCGGCAGCGCCATGCTGGCGGCAACAGCGCGCCGCAGC
>CAZDNY010000592.1:0-2247 GCA_964506885.1 uncultured Hyphomicrobiaceae bacterium
CCGGCCGGCTCTTTCCCTTGAGCCTTGCGGCCGAGGGCAGCTGCCAGATCGGCGGCAACCTCGCCACCAATGCTGGCGGCGTCAACGTGCTGGCCTATGGCAACGCGCGCGCCCTCGCCCTCGGGCTGGAAGTGGTCCTGGCCGACGGACGCGTGTGGTCCTCGCTCAAGACCCTGAAGAAGGACAATACGGGCTACGATTTGAAGGACCTCTTCATCGGCTCGGAAGGCACACTCGGCATCATCACCGCCGCCGCCTTGAAACTGTTCGCGCGACCAGCCGAAAAGGCGACCGCCTTTGTGGCCCTCACGGGCCTCGATCAGGTCCTGGAACTGTTCAAGAGGGCCGAAGCGGTCGCGGGCTCGCACCTGACCGCCTTCGAGTTCATCTGCGCCAATGGCGTCGACATCGCCGTCCGCCACGTCGAAGGCGTGCGCTGCCCCTTCGCCGAGATCCCGCCCTGGTCGGTCCTGCTCGAAATTTCCTCCCACGAACCCGACGGCCGCGCCGCAGAGACACTCGAAGCCCTGCTGGGTGATGCCATCGAGGCCGAAATCGTCGCCGATGCGGTGATCGCCCAATCGCTCCAGCAGGCCAAGGATTTCTGGCGCCTGCGCGAAGAGATGTCGGACGCGCAAAAGCACGAGGGTGGCTCGATCAAGCACGACGTCTCCGTCACACCCTCGCGGATGCCCGAATTCATCCGCCGCGCCGATACTCTGATCGAGAAGCTGTGCCCGGGTGCGCGCCCCGTCCCCTTCGGACACTTCGGCGACGGCAACGTCCACTACCATGTCACGCAGCCCATCGGCATGGACAAGTCCGCCTATCTCGCGCGGTGGGAAGAGATCGCCGCAGCCGTCCACGCGCTGGTCGTGGACATGGACGGATCGATATCCGCCGAGCATGGCATCGGCCGCATGAAGCGCGAGGAACTGCGCCATGTCAAAAGCGCGGTCGAGATCGATATGATGCGTGCCATCAAGCACGCCCTCGACCCCAACGGCATCCTCAATCCCGGCAAGGTCGTGTGAAGCACATGGCGCTCCCGCCGCCTACCAAACACCCTTCGTGAGCCCGTTCCAGAAATAGGCCCAGATCGTCGGCGGCAGATGGTTCTGCGACGGCAGGTTCACGCTCATCGTTTCATAAGTGCCCGACACGGCATCCTGCAGCGCGCGCGCGAACAGCGGGATGCCGGTCGCGGCCTGCAGCGTCTGGTAGGTGGCGATCGTATCGCCGGGCTCGAACGCCACCCGCGCCTGATGGATCACGCCGCCGGTGTCGACCCCTGCGTCGACCTCGTGGATGGTAACACCGGCATTTTCCTCGTCACCCGCGACAAGCGCCCAGTAGGCCGGATGCTGCCCGCGATACTTGGGATTGATCCCGGCGTGATAATTGATGAACGGCACATCGACTGCAGCGAGCGTCTTGCGCGACAGGATGCGCGTGCCGTAGACCGCCACGACATCGGGATCGAGCTTTTTCAGCAGCGTGCGCGCCTGTTCCGAATTGAGCGAACCGACACGATGCACGGGAATGTCTTTCGGCATATGTGGGTCCAGGCCGTGCACCTCGCGGATTTTACCCAGACGCGACTCTGCACGCCTCGCCGTAAGCCGTTGCCAGACGCCGAAAGCGATCTGACCGGCCGTTGTCACCGGCCCCACCAGCCGCAACCGGCGCCGTATGATTTCACCCTTGGTTTCGGGCTGCTCCTCGATAACGGTAAGCGGACCGAGCCGCGCGCAGAGCCCGTTGACCACCGACCATGCCAAAGGACCGCCCGCCGTCAGCACGACGATGCGTGACACTCCGTCCCTCTCGGCTTCTCCCGCCCCCATCGTGCTGCCAGCCCTCTCCGCCCCATCCATACGCGTCCAGCTCGCAAGAATAGCGCGCAAAAATGAACCCGCGGTTTGTCGCCGCGGGTTCTGATTCTAGACGTCGCACAAATTTCGGCGTCGATACTTGACGGGTTGCATCAGCCGCTGTGTGCCTGCCGAAGCGCCTCACGCTCCGCCGCGATCCGCTGCGCCTGCGACGGCCAGCTCGCCGCCACCCAGTCATCCGTGCCGAACAGCCAGTACCAGAAGCGGTTGCGCCGGTGATAGCGCTCCACGGTGTACCGGTTCATGTTCTCCAGGTTGACCGACATGGCCTGCAACAGGTCGTTGGGCTTGCCCACCGCCTGCTCCAGCCCCTCGATGCGCGATGCCACGATCGCCAGGTCGCCAGCGCCGT
>CAZDNY010000593.1:0-2232 GCA_964506885.1 uncultured Hyphomicrobiaceae bacterium
GAGCGACCCGCGCCAGATTGGGCGCTTTGAGCGCCGTTGGTGTTTGCGCCGTTCTTGGACATTCTTCTTCACTCCCTGTGCCAGCCGCGCGGGGGACCGGCCGAGCCCTCTCACGGCTGCCGGAGGGCTGGCACCATCCACGGACAGCCGTCGGTCTTACGCGCAAGGGCACGTCATGGCCGATGGTAGGGCAACGCCGTTCGCCGCCATCGGGCCGCGGACACCTGGATAAACCGGGCCTGACGGCCTGGCGTTCGGGCACCCGCTGATGTGCGACGCTGCGCGACCGCACTCCACGCTCGGGAGAAAGCGCGGCAGGCAGCATGTTCGCGCCGAGTTGGAACCGAAGCAAGGGGGATGTGTTGTGTGTGCCAAACGGTGTATCGCGCCGTCAGCGATGCGGCAGTCATCACAATGTAACTTTGGACTGCGATGATTGAATGGAGTCTTGTGCATCGCAATAAATTGAGCACGCCTTGCTATTGCAATGCGAAAACTACAAAAGCAGCCGAAGTAAAACAGAAAAATAACTTGACCTGCGACATGCTTGCATCATCATAAACCAAGCGCTCTATCGGGGACAGCGGCCCCGGCGTGCTCGGGCGGACCGGACATCAACCCGGCACCGCGAGGCACAAACAGAGGGTAGAGCGCCGTGTTCGAAAGGCGTTGACGATGAAGATGAAATCTCTCCTGTCGGCAGCCCATGCGGCGGGTTACGCAATGGCTCCCTCCGAAGAGCAGTTCCATGCCCCCGATGGCGGCGTGGAGCGGGTCGTCGCCACCTCGGATGCCGCGTTGCGCGAAGCAGCCTATCGCTCCAACGTGCCTGCACTGCCGGCACCGCATCGGGTGGAAGAGGCGCACTCGTGGTTCAAGGGCGTGATCGGTAGCGTCCTGACGCGCCGCGCAACAGCCTAGGAGCGGGCGCGCAGCCGGCAAGCGAAGCTGCGCGCATCGGTCGTGGGTGGTGGCCGGCCGGTGCGGACCTCTCGCCCGTGGCCGCGTTCTGCAAGCCTCATCGTGCACACAAGTCGTTCGAAAAGCGCCTCCGGGCGCTTTTTTTCATTTGCGGGCACATGATGGCGCGTGTGTCCCGCTCGATCGGACGTGAGCCTTCTGCTGTCCGACATGCTGGGGTCGCAGCGAATACAGCGAACAATGTGACTGTTGCCTTGCGTCTGCGGAGATGGACACCATTTCTACCAAATGCTGTCGTCAGTTCACAGCATTGCCCCGCGATGCCAAAATCCCTCGTGACGCGCGTCACACGAACACAAGGAGCCGTTCATGAAACGACTGATGCTCGCCGCCCTGGTTGCGACCGGAGCCGCCTTCACCGCGACTGCTGTCTCCGCGCAAAACGTCGAGGTGATCAAGGAGCGCAAAGCGTTACTGAAGGAGATGGGCAAGGCGACCAAGGACCCCGGCGACATGCTCAAGGGGGCCGTCCCGTTCGATCTGGCGGCCGTGAAGGCGGCGCTCGCCAAGTATCAGGAGAACGCGCCGAAGATCGCGAAACGGTTTCCCGACGACTCCAAGACGGGCGGCGAAACCGAGGCATTGCCTGCGCTATGGGAAAACAAGGACGACGTGATGCAGCGCTTCGAAAAGCTCGCCGCCGACGCCAAGGCGGCCGAGGGCGCGATCACCGACGAGTTCACGTTCATGGACGAGTTCCCCAAAGTGGTCGGCAACTGCGGCAGCTGCCACAAGAAGTATCGCGAAGACAAGAAGTAGAGTTCATCGCTGCGCACTTTCTGTGCAATACGCGTGACAACACAAACACCGCCCGGCCCCGAAGGGGGCCGGCTTTTTTATGCCGACCTGCGCGTGCGTGATGCTGTGGCCACCCGAGCGGCGGTCGAAGCGCCGCGCGCTTACCATGCCGAGTGATCGTTCCTACAAAATGAAACCGGTTCATTGTGCGTTCACTCACAAAATCGGAAACTCAATTTGAGTTCAACGCTAAGGGGATACTCAAATGCCTTTCCGTCATCGTGCCAGCCGGCGCGTGCTGCTTACCGCTGTCGCAATCGTTTGTTTCAGCTTCGCTCCCTCGATGATTCCATCCGGCGATGCGGGTGAGCCGATTGGCGCGGCCCATGCACAGGGCAACATCGGTGAGAAAGAAGCGTTCGAAGCGGCCAAGGAGCTTGGCACAGTCGAAGCCTGGGACGCCTTCCTGTCGCGCTTCAACACGGGATTTCGCGCGGATCTGGCGCGCGCCTA
>CAZDNY010000594.1:0-2212 GCA_964506885.1 uncultured Hyphomicrobiaceae bacterium
CGCGCACCTTGTCGTACTCGGCGCGGATGCCGGCGACATAACCGTCGCGATCGGTCTCCGACAGCAGCTTGGACACGACACCGACAGCGCGGCTGGCGTCGAGCACGTAGATAGCCTGGTTGCGCTGGTAGTTTGGAGCGATCTTGACCGCCGTATGCACGCGGCTCGTCGTTGCGCCACCGATCAGCAGCGGGCAGTCGAAGCCTTCGCGCTCCATCTCAGCGGCGACAAAGCACATCTCGTCAAGCGACGGCGTTATGAGACCCGACAGGCCGATCATGTCGACCTTTTCCTTCTTGGCCGTCTCGAGGATCTTGGCAGCCGGCACCATGACGCCGAGGTCGATCACCTCGTAGTTGTTGCACTGGAGAACGACGCCGACGATATTCTTGCCGATGTCGTGCACGTCGCCCTTCACTGTCGCCATCAGGACCTTGCCGGCGGCGGGCTTGTTCTCCAGCCCCAGGTCCTTCTTTTCCTGCTCGAGGAAGGGTTGCAGATAGGCGACGGCCTGCTTCATGACGCGCGCAGATTTCACGACCTGCGGCAGGAACATCTTGCCGGCGCCGAACAGGTCACCGACGACATTCATGCCGTCCATCAGCGGGCCTTCGATCACGTGCAGCGGGCGCTCGGCGGCCTGGCGCGCCTCTTCGGTGTCTTCCTCGATGAAATCGGTGATGCCGTGCACGAGCGAATGCGTGAGCCGCTCGCCGACAGACTTCTCGCGCCAGGAGAGATCCTTCTCCTTCTTCTTCGCACCGCCCTCGCCCTTGAAGCGCGGCGCGGCATCCAGAAGGCGATCGGTGGCGTCGTCGCGGCGATTGAGGATCACGTCCTCGACGAGTTCGCGCAGCTCGACGGGAATGTCGTCATAAAGCGTGAGCTGGCCGGCATTGACGATGCCCATGCCCATGCCCGCTTGAATGGCGTGATAGAGGAACACCGAGTGCATCGCCTCGCGCACGGGCTCGTTGCCGCGGAAGGAGAACGACAGGTTGGAGACGCCGCCCGAGACGTGCACCAGCGGCATCTTTTCCTTGATCTGGCGTGTCGCCTCGATGAACGCCAGACCGTAGCCGTTGTGTTCCTCGATGCCGGTTGCGACGGCGAAGATGTTGGGGTCGAAGATGATGTCCTCGGGCGGGAAGCCGACCTTTTCGGTGAGCAACTTGTAGGCGCGCTCGCAGATCGCCACCTTGCGCTCGGTCGTGTCGGCCTGGCCCTCCTCGTCGAAGGCCATGACGACGACGGCGGCGCCATAGTTCAGAACCTTTTGCGCATGCTCAAGGAAAGCCTCTTCGCCTTCCTTCAGCGAGATGGAGTTGACGATCGCCTTGCCCTGCACGCACTTCAGGCCGGCCTCGATCACGCTCCATTTGGACGAGTCGATCATGATCGGAACGCGGGCGATGTCGGGCTCGGACGCGATGAGATTGAGGAACGTCGTCATTGCCTTTTCGCTGTCGAGCAGGCCCTCGTCCATGTTGACGTCGATAATCTGCGCACCGTTCTCGACCTGCTGGCGCGCAACCGCAAGTGCTGCGGGATAATCGTTCGCCTCGATCAACTTGCGGAACTTGGCCGAACCGGTGACGTTGGTACGTTCGCCGACGTTGATGAAGGATTGTGCTGCGTTGCCTTGGGTCATCTCGTTGCCAGTCTTTGTGTTTTGTGATCGACGCCGTGCTGCTCTTCACTAGAAGCAGGCGAGCGCGAACGATGGGTTGAGTTGGGCCTGCATGACGCCGTTAGGGCGCGAAACCGCAAATGGTTCCGCGCCACAGTTCACATCAGGCACGTTTTTCAGATTGTCAGGTTGCCTCAGCCGGCAAGGCCGCCGCCACCAGCGGCGAAGAAGGCGCGCACGAACGGCACCACGACGAGCCACAACAGCGTCGTCAACAGGAAGACCCCGGCAGTCAGGATTACCGGATCGCGCCAGCTGCGCGTCGGTGCCAGAACCGAGACGCGCGCGTCCTTTTCCTGCATGTCGACCTCGACACCCTGAAACCGTTCCATGGTGGTGTCGCGCACCACGTTGGACAGGATCGGCACGAAGAGCTTCCAGGCCGAGCGCGTCAGCAGGCCCGCAGGCCAGCGCACGGTCGGATCGACAATCCACAGCTCGGTCACCGCGCCGGCCTTCTCGGGGCGCAGCTGCGTGCGCACGAAGACCGCGTAGTTGGGCGGCAGAGAGGCGGCCGCACGT
>CAZDNY010000595.1:0-2211 GCA_964506885.1 uncultured Hyphomicrobiaceae bacterium
AGCTGCCCACACAGGCCGATATCGCGCGAGAAATCGGCCATGGTGTCGATCCCGGCCTGATCCATCGGGCTCACCGACAGCTCTCACGCCTTGTCGCCCGGACCCTGGCGGATGAACTCAAGCAGCTCTACAAGCAGGCGACGACCAACGCTCCCTTTGCAGCCGATGCCCGCAGTGCAGGAGAGCGTGCCCTGCGCAACGCGGTTCTAACGTTGCTGGTCGCACGCGGAGAAAAGAGCGACATCGCGCTTGCCACGCGTCATTTCGAACGCGCCACCAACATGACCGACGAGGCCCACGCCCTCTTCCTCCTGGCCGCCACCGCAGGCAGCGCCCGCCAAAAGGCGCTCGACCGCTTCTTCGAGCGCTGGAAGGACGACCATCTCGTCATCGATACCTGGTTCACCGCGCAGGCCGTTTCACCGCTTCCCGTCACCATCAAACGCGTGCGCGAATTGGTATCCCACCCGCTGTTTTCGATCACCACCCCCAACAAGGTGCGTGCCCTGGTCGGCAATTTCGCCAGCCTCAATCCCGTGCAGTTCAACCGCCCCGACGGCGCCGGCTATGACTTCGTGGCCGAACAAGTCCTCGCCATCGACCGCTTCAACCCGCAGATCGCCGCGCGCATTCTTGGCGTCTTCCGCAGTTGGCGCGCCCTCGAACCGGTTCGCAAGCGCCACGCCCGCAAGGCGCTCGCACGAGTTGCTGGCACACCCGACATCTCGCGCGACGTCTACGAGATCGTCTCGCGCATGCTCGAGGGGTGAGCTTCGCCACAACATGAGAAGTATTTCTTGACGGCCCCAATTTAAACTCCCTCGACATGTGAGTCGGTGTTGGGCGACACTGATTCTGTGATTCGCTTTGGGGGCAACAAAGCGAACACGTGAGGGCAAGAAGCAAAATACGAGAATGGGAGACGACCGGGATGGCGTGGACTTCGTCCGCCGGCCATGAGGGAACATTTGCGCTCGCTGGCGGGGCAGGCGAGCACAGTTCTCTCCCCAAAAACGCTGCTGCAGCGCACCAGCCGCGCAGCGCAACGCGCCACCCGCTGGCCTTGGCGACGATTGCGCATGTTTCAGGTCTCGCGCTGGTCATCCCCTTCGTCGAAACGAACGTTCTGATCGCACTGCCCGCCGCAATTGGCCTTGCCGTTTCCTACCTGACGCTCACTCGCCAGTCCCTCGCCCCCGGCGGCCGCGACGACACCGCCGCACCAACGAACTCCGCAGCACTTGAAACATCCATCCCCGCTGCCAGCAACGCGACGCTGCTGCAGGTCACCGTATCCGACCAGCCACCGCCCGCCGCGAGCCTGCCCGATCCCCTTGCGCAGACCACAGCCGCGATGGCGGCGCCGCTGCTGACACCGACAGAGGTCGATCCGGAATTGCGTGCAGAACTGATGGCGCGTGTCAGCCACGAGCTTCGCACGCCCCTCAATGCCGTGATGGGATTTTCAGACCTGATGGGCCACCAGATGTTCGGCCCCCTCGGTCACCCCCGCTACGAAGAGTACGTCACACATATCCGCGAGAGCAGCCAGCGCCTGCTGAAAAGCGCCGAAGACACCCTGGCAATGACGAGCCTGATGGCGAAGTCCGCCAACCGTACCGAGCGCGAGGTGCTGCCGCTGGCATCACTCTTCAGGGAAGCCCGGGCTGCGGTCGCCATCGATCTCGCCCGCCGTAACGTCGCCTGCATCGTCGACATCGACGTCGATATCGAAGTCATCGCACACCGCCGCGCCTTGCGTCAGGCCCTCGTCAATGTGATGCACGAAGCCATCACACAAGCGAGCAACGGGGCCAGGCTTTCCGTCAGGGCAACCGCCGACCTCGAGCGCGTCGCAATCCTTGTCACCCTGGATGACGCCATACCGCCCAACCCCGAGGCACATCGATCCTTGCCGATCTGCCTTGCACGCACCCTTCTCGAACTGGACGGCTGCCAGTTGTTCGAGAATACGGCAGCCACTGAACCCTGGTCCGTTCTTGTCTCACTCGATGGCGCCATCCAGCAGGACTTTTTCGCCCACACCACCGCGGTCTAGCCGTTCAACTGGAGTGTGGGCACTGCGGCCCACCTTGGGCCTACATGTCGTCACCGCGCCGGTGCCGGCGACCACCTCGATCACGCCTCAAACCCTTTTCCGCAAACAGCTTGCGCTCGTTCGGCGTCATCTTGGAAACCAGTTCCACGAAA
>CAZDNY010000596.1:0-2199 GCA_964506885.1 uncultured Hyphomicrobiaceae bacterium
GGCCGAGAAGCGCCGACACTTCCGAGCCCGCCTGCGTGAAGCGGAAGATGTTGTCGACGAAGAACAGCACGTCCTGGCCCTGGTCGCGGAAGTGCTCGGCAACCGTCAGGCCCGACAGCGCGACGCGGGCGCGCGCACCCGGAGGCTCGTTCATCTGACCGAACACGAGTGCCGCCTTGGAGCCGGCCGTCGATCCGTTTTCCGGCTTCTTGTTGACGCCGCCTTCGATCATCTCGTGATAAAGGTCGTTACCCTCGCGCGTACGCTCGCCGACACCAGCGAACACCGAGTAGCCGCCGTGCGTCTTGGCGACGTTGTTAATCAGCTCCATGATGAGCACGGTCTTGCCGACGCCGGCGCCGCCGAACAGGCCGATCTTGCCGCCCTTGGCGTAGGGCGCGAGCAGGTCGACGACCTTGATGCCGGTGACGAGAATTTCCGCTTCGGTCGACTGATCGGCGAACGACGGCGCGGGCTGATGGATCGCGCGCGTGTGCGCCGTCTTGATCGGGCCAGCTTCGTCGATCGGCTCGCCGATCACGTTCATGATGCGGCCAAGCGTTTCATCGCCGACCGGCACCGAGATGGGGTTGCCGGTGTCGGTCACTTCCTGTCCGCGCACCAGACCCTCGGTGGAGTCCATGGCGATCGTGCGCACCGTGTTCTCGCCCAGATGCTGCGCGACTTCGAGCACCAGCCGGTTGCCCTGGTTGGTCGTCTCCAGCGAGTTCAGAATGGCGGGCAGGTGCCCGTCGAACTGCACGTCGACGACGGCGCCCGTGACCTGACGGATCTTACCAACTTTGCTGTCAGCCATTGTTTTCGTCCTTGAGTTCCGGTCAGCTTGTTAGAGCGCTTCGGCGCCCGAGATGATTTCGATGAGTTCTTTGGTGATCTGCGCCTGACGCTGGCGGTTGTAGGTGATCGTCAGCTTGTCGATCATCTCGCCGGCGTTGCGCGTGGCATTGTCCATCGCACTCATGCGCGCGCCCTGTTCGGAAGCCGCGTTCTCCAGGAGACCGCGCAGGATCTGCGTCGCGATATTGCGTTTGAGAAGCTGGCCGAGGATGATGCCCTCGTCCGGCTCATAATCGTAGACCGCCGCGTTCTTGGCCGATGCGTCGTCCTTGGCCTCCGGCAGCTTCGCCGGAATGAGCTGCAGCGCTGTCGGCTTCTGCGCGATCACGGACTGGAATTCCGAAAAATAGATCGTGGCAACGTCGAACTCTCCGGCCTCGAACATTTCGAGCACGCGGTTGGCGACGCCCTCCGCTTCGGCAAATCCAACCTGGCGCACGCCGCGGAAATCGCGCCGCTCGGCGATCTGCTTGCTCAAATCACGGCGCAGGTTGTCCGCACCCTTGCGGCCGACCGTCAGGATCTTGACCGTCTTGCCCTGGCTCATCAGCTTGAGCGCATCGGTACGCGCCAGCTTCGCGATATTGGAGTTGAAGCCGCCGCAAAGGCCACGTTCCGCCGTCATCACGACGAGCAGGTGCGTGTCGTCCTTGCCGGTTCCGACCAGCAGCGGCGAGGCGCCCTCGCGGCTCGTGATCTTACCGGCCAGACTCGCCAGAACCGCGTCCATGCGCTCCGCATAAGGGCGCGCCGCCTCCGCCACTTCCTGCGCACGGCGCAGCTTGGCTGCGGCGACCATCTGCATCGCCTTGGTGATCTTGCGCGTCGCCTTAACCGAGGCGATGCGGTTGCGTAGGTCCTTCAAGCTCGCCATTCGAGCATCCCGTCTCTTGTCCCGGCCTCAACATAGCCCGGCGCCCCGCCCCCGATGCGCAATCGGGAGCGGAAAGCCTGCCGGCGCATCAGGCCGTGAAAGTCTTCGCGAAACCATCGAGCACTGCGGTGAGCTTCTTCTCCGTCTCGTCCGACAGCGCCTTGGTCGTACGGATCGAATCCAGAATCTCGCTGTGCTGGTCGCGCAGCGTGTGCAAGAGCTGTTCTTCGAACTTGCGCACCGCACTGACCGGCAGCGGATCGAGGTAGCCGCGGGTGCCCGCGAAAATCACGCACACCTGCTCTTCCATCTTCAGCGGCGAGAACTGCGGCTGCTTCAAGAGCTCCGTCAGACGCGCACCGCGCGCCAGCAGCTTCTGCGTCGCCGCATCTAGATCCGAACCGAACTGCGCGAACGCCGCCATTTCGCGGTACTGCGCCAGCTCGCCCTTGATCTTGCCGGCAACC
>CAZDNY010000597.1:0-2193 GCA_964506885.1 uncultured Hyphomicrobiaceae bacterium
GTCGAGCGGGCAGTAGAATGGTCCCATCGCCGACATGCCCGTTCCGCATGCCGTCTGTGTGGCGCCCGAGAACAGAACCAGGCGCGGTTCCTTGTAGTCCTTGCCGAACGATTGGAAGACGCGGTTCCAGACATCTTCGGTGTCGGCGAGAACACGCTTGACGAAGGTTCCCATCTCATCGGACTGGCCGCCGGGTTGGGAGGGTTGCGCCTGACCGCCGGATCCTGGAAGGCCGGGGATGTCGAATGGATTGCGGTTGGCCGCCGGCCGTGGCCGGTCTTCCATCTGCGGCATCTGCGGGACGTCGAAACCGCGCCCGCCGCCGGTCAGGATATCGAGCGGGTTGATGCCGAAGAACAGCATGATGGCGCCCAGGATCAGCAGCGTCGTGAAGCTGAAGCCGCCTTTTCCGCCAATCGGAATCTGGATGCCGCGCCCGCCTGGAAACGGGAAACCCGAGCGCTGTCCACGCCGATCCTCGACGTTGCTGCTCTCACGGTCCTGGTCGTCGTAACGCATTGCGTGTGGTCCTCGGCAAACTGGTGTCGTGGCGGGCGCCTCATCCGATGCCCAACGAAGCACATAAGTGCATGTCATGCGGACCAAAACAAGCCCGGATGGCCGTCATTTCAGGGGCGTGGGGACGGCTCGGTGGTGGTTGGACGCCGGTTGCCCAAAAGGGGCCGGGCTGACATTTCTGGTGCGGAGCAGCGGGGATGGTTACGCGTGCTCACGCGATAGCCGATCCGCTATGGGCACACTGTGACGTGGATCGGTCGGCCGATGGCCGTGGAGCGCGTTCAGCTTCCCCTGCCCTCGTCGTCGCCGGGGGCCGCCTTGTCGAGCGTCAGAGCGAGCTGATTGGTGCGCTCGGGCTCCTTGGCCGTCACATCGCGGGCACGCAGCAAAGAGCGCACCTGCCGTGACGCGGCGACAGTGCCCTGATTGGCGAAGGCTTCGTGGTTCTTCTCGATTTCCTTCAGGTTGTAGCGGTAATTCACCATCAGGCCGTGAGCCTGCGCGAGCCCCTTGCCGGAGATGTCGCCCAGGAAGTTGATGCGTTCCAGAAGTGCGCCGTTTCCGAGATGGAAGCGTGCGACGGGATCGACCGGCTTGCCGTCGGCAGCCTTGGCGGCGAGGAAGTAGTGGGCCGCCAGTGCCATGAGCGGCGTTTCCAGAGCCGCGGCTGCACGCTCCTTCGTGTGCCAGCGCTTGCGATCAAGCAGCCCCATGGCCGCCTGCTCGTCGTCACTGAGGAATGTTTCCGACGCCGTGCGGCCCTCTTGTGATCCGAGCCAACGGGCAAACGTCGGGACTGGCGAGAGCGTGACGAACGTCTTCAGGCTCGGCAACTCGCGCACCAGATCTTCGACGACCTGCTTGATCAGAAAGCTGCCGAAGGAAATTCCCTTGAGCCCGTCCTGACAGTTGGAGATCGAATAGAAGACGGCGGTGGTCGGTGTTTCGATGGCCTCGGCCTTGGGCGGCTCGCTGAGCAGCGGCCCGATGGCATCGGATATCTCGTGGGTCAGCGCGACCTCGACAAAGATCAGCGGCTCGTCGATCAGAGCGGGATGGAAGAACGCGAAGCAGCGACGGTCCTTGGGATCGAGGCGGCGGCGCAGATCGTCCCAGCCCTCGATCTGGTGGACGGCCTCATACTGGATGATCTTTTCCAGAATCGCGGCCGGTGTCTGCCAATCGATCCGCCGCAGGACGAGAAAGCCGCGGTTGAACCAAGAATAGAGCAGGTGCTTGAGGTCGTCGTCGACGAGCTTGAGGGTTGGGTCGCCCCGGCCCATGCGTAACAGGTCCCGGCGTATGGCGACGATGTCGGCGGTGGCGCCGGGCGCGAGGTTCAAGCGGCGGAAGAACTCCTGTCGCGGACTTTCGACGGCCTTTTGCAGGCGCGCCAGTGCGACCGGGTCGAGGGTTTTCAGATAGGTGCCCGCAGCGGCTGCGACGGCTGTCGCATCGGGCTGCATGCGCTCTCCGAGGAAGGCGAAGAACTGCCTCTTCTGCTCAGGCTCGAGACGCTTGTAGAGTTCGAGGATCTGGCGCGCGATGGCGACGCCGGCAGCCTCACCGCGGGTGGACACCAGCGCCTCCGCCAGCGTCTCGATATTGTCGGACTCGGCACCCCAGAGCAGCCCCTTGGGCAGGAGCGCACGGCCCTGTTCGGCGACCGTCGTC
>CAZDNY010000598.1:0-2177 GCA_964506885.1 uncultured Hyphomicrobiaceae bacterium
CGGTCCCGATTTCGAGGAGCTGGGCCACACCATCCTCGGCGAAGGATCCGAACCGTGCCAGCAGGCGCTTGGCGAGATCCTTGGTGTCGCGGCGTGGAATGGCGCGAAAGAGAAGCAGCTCGAGCAGCTCATAATCCGGCATGGCATCGGCGCCGCCGCTCTCGAAGCGCTGGCGCAAACGCTCGCGGTGTCCGCTGTGGAGCGGCAAGGGCTCATCCAGGAAGGAGCCCTGTGCGGGGACATCTTGCCGGTTCACAAACGTGGTGTCGTCGGTCCTAGTGGCGGCCTTGGCGGACCGGGATCTCGTCGCAGACCGATCGGACGGGGCCATGGAACCTCCACAGGGCGGCCTTCAGCGCGCGCTCAAAGCGTGACCGGATCGGTGTCGTATGGCGGCTTGTGAAAGCCCCCCGGCGACAGCGTGAAGATCTCGCAGCCGTCCTCGGTCACGCCGACCGTGTGCTCGAACTGAGCCGACAACTCGCGATCGCGCGTAACCGCCGTCCAGCCGTCGGGCAGAACCTTCACGTGCGGGCGGCCCAGATTGATCATCGGCTCGATGGTGAAAAACATACCGGGCTTGAGTTCAGGTCCGTCGCCCGCTTCACCATAATGCAGAATGTTGGGCCGGTCGTGGAACAGGCGGCCGAGGCCGTGGCCGCAGAAATCGCGCACGACGCTGCAGCGCTCGGCCTCCGCGTATTGCTGGATCGCCGCACCGATATGACCCGTCGTGTGCCCAGGCTTGACGGCGGCGATGCCCCGCATCAGCGCCTCATATGTGACCTCGATCAGACGTTCGGCACGCCGAGCAACGCGGCCGACGGGAAACATCCGGCTGGTGTCGCCGTGCCAGCCATCGACGATCAGCGTCACGTCGATGTTGACGATATCGCCGTCCTTGAGAGGCTTGGGGCCCGGAATTCCGTGGCAAACGACGTGATTGACGGACGTGCAGATGGAGCGGGGAAAACCGCGATAGTTGAGCGGAGCGGGAACAGCCCCGTGCGAGAGCGCGAATTCGAAGACGATATCGTCGAGTTCATCGGTGCGCACGCCGGGCCGCACGTGGGGCACAAGCAGATCGAGAGCTTCGGCGGCCAGCCGGCCCGCTTTGCGCATACCTTCGAAATCGGCAGGTCCGTGCAGGCGGATGCCATTGTCGCGTTGCGGCTCGTGAAGGCGGTCGAGTGTGGTCATAATTCTTTTTCAGCGCGCAAGAGTGTGTTCCAATTCTCTGAAACTTAGTGCAAAACTTCAAAATCGCAAACGGACGACACAACAAGTCCAGACACAAAAGGCGACAGCCAGGGAGGAAGTTGAAAATGCAGGACGGGTCTGTAGGCCGGACCTTGATGGTTCTGGCGGCCTCATTGTTCGCAGCCGGAGGCGTCGCCGCGGCGGTCACAGGGGTGCGGCCGCATCTGACGACCGGCGGTGTAACGCTGGCCGCCGCTTCGCTGCCGAACTGGAACATATCAGAAATTTGCGCTTCGGACAGCGCAGGTGGGCAATGCCGCATTCTGGAATCGCAGGCTTACACGACCCTTTCGGGTGGCTGGAACGCGGTGCCGGAAAAATTCCGCGAGGCCTGCCTTGGTTCTGTGAAGAGCCCCTATGACAAATCCTATCGTCTGTTGTCGCAGTGCCTCGAAGGCGAGGTGCTCAAGGGGCTCGACAAGGACCTGATCAAGACCGCGGCGGCCGGCAATGGCGGTGCCAGCTCGGCACAGGCTGCTCCAGCCGGTGGTTCCGGCGGCGGATATGCGATCCTGCCGACCACGAGCACGGCCGACCTCATTGCCGCTCGCGAAACATGGGGCAAGGGCGGGGACGCCAAGCCGGTTGCCGCGCCGCTGGCAGCAGGCGCACAGTCCCCGCTGCCGGCCGATAATTTCGCCCTGCCAAAGGGCTTCGAAGGCGAGCCAACCGTGCATGCGCTGCAGGCGACGCCCGCACCGCAGCTGACGCCTGTGCCGCAGGATCAGATCGCTGCGGCGTTGAAGTCGCTGCTGGCGACACGTGAAGGCTGGCTCAAGGCGCCGACACAATCTGCGGACAGCGGCTACGCCGTGCTGCCGACCACAAGCACGGCCGACCTGATTGCCGCTCGCGAAACATGGGGCATGAGCAAGGCCAAGAAGGTCGCCGCACCATTGGCGGCGGGGGCCAAGTCG
>CAZDNY010000599.1:0-2173 GCA_964506885.1 uncultured Hyphomicrobiaceae bacterium
TGATGGGTGGGGTCTGGTCATGGAACTGCGCCGCTGTGATGGACTGGCGGCGAACATTCCCTCGAGCACGAGCAATTGCAAGGCCTGAGCGCAAAAAGGCTGAACCCGCCACCTGCCGATGTGGACGACACTTTGCGACGGGCCGCAGGACCTACTGACAGAACGCCCCGCTCTTGCGCGCGGCCAGATCGACGTGGAAGTGATTGCGGTGGGCGTTGTTCGCCTCCGGCCCCAGTACGGTGCCGAAGATGCCGCAGGCCGACGTATGCGCACCGCGCAGGAAGCGCTGTTTGCGGATCTCGGCCACCGCCCCGCCGGCGCGCGCTTTCGTCTGCACCACGATGCTCTGCGGTTTAACGTCGTGCGGCTTGGGACCGCCGAGACGATTGGCGGGCATCTCGAAGGCCGCGTTGTTCGCCTCGCCGCCACCTCCGGGAATCGACACCGTCACGCGCGATACGCCGTCGACCACCGATGCCCGGGCGACACCGCCTGCTGGCGCACCGCTGGTCACGCCGAGCGCATTGGGTGGAAGTGATCCGGTCGTCGCAGGCAGGTCCTGTGTGAGCGTTGCTTCGCGCAAGTGCGCGCGCGCGTTCTCCTGGCCGTGTCGTTCCGCCGCGATCCGCTTCTTCTCTTCAAAGGCGGCTTTCGCCTTGGCGGCGGCGACCTGCCGGCGGATGTCGCGCTTGGTCATGCCCCAGTCGGCGAGCAGCATCGTCGAATCGCCCTTGGCCGTCATGAAGCCTGCAATGTCGAGCGCATTCGCCAGTCCGTGCTGGGACAGCCGTCCCCTGGCCCGGCCATAGGCATTGCGGCACGAATAATCGCTCATCTTGACGATCTTGATGATCGGGCCGCCCAGATGCTGGCGCGCCAGCGGCTGCAGCCCTGTCTTGAGCCACGTGTGCATCGCCTCGGCCATGTCGCAGTTGACGAGCGCCGGAGGCGAGATCACGACCTCGGGTTTGCGCCCCAGGCTGATCAGGCGGATCGGCGCGGGATCACCGCACGCGCCTTGTTTGATCGGCTCTTCGTAGACGGCGACCGCAGCGATCCGCTTGAGAATTGCGGCACAGTGCTGCCGGGCCTGGGCGACTTCCGCCTCCGACCAGGCATCGCGCTTGCCGTCAGCTTCGGCCTTTTTGCGCGCCTCGACTTCCGACAGCGTCACCGGCCAGCTGTTTGGCACACCGCGGACGTCGTCGGCAGCGCCCCGCTTGGCGGTTCCCACGGCCTCAGAGGCGCTCGTGCGTGACGAGGCCGGAGCCCTGACCGGTGCCGGTATGACGGCACGCTGCGGATCAACCGTGGAAAGAAGCTCTGGCCGGGGAACGAAGCGCATTCCAGCGCTATCAGCCCATGCGCTGGATGCAGCGCCAGACACGACCGTCACGAGGAGAAGCCCGAGCGAGAACGCCGGGCCCCGAAGGCCTCCCTGCATTGACTGTAGTCCCCCTGCGTACTGCGCGCCGCCCGCTCCCCACAAGCGTTCATGGCTGCTGCGCGAATCACCACTAAGTGTCCTGATAATCGTCGTTGGTGTATACCCCCGAATTGGGGCAGACGAAGGCGGTCCGGGCGCCACGAAGTACGATAGCTGTCGATGACCGGTGGATAGGATGAGGCAATGACGCAGAAGTCTGTGGATCAAACCAGTCAGGGCGATGTCGAGGTCCGCCGCAACGGCGCAGCAGCCATCGTTTCGCTGAACCGGACGCGCGCGCTCAATGCCCTGACGGTGGCGATGCGCGATGAGATTGCCCGCGCCATTCCGGGCTTTGCCCGCGATCACAATCTCTACATCGTGGTGTTTCGCTCAACGAACCCGAAGGCCTTCTCCGCCGGTGGCGACGTGCGCGAATTGATTGCCATGTATCGCGACGAACCCTCCAAGGCCTACACGGCCTTTGCTGACGAATATCGGCTCAACTGGACGCTGGACTGTTTCTCCAAGCCGACCGTGTCGCTGATCGACGGCATGGTGATGGGGTCGGGCGTGGGGATTTCCCTCTACAACACGCATCGCGTCGCCGGCGCCGGCTACAAGTTCGCCATGCCGGAGACGGCCATCGGCCTGTTTCCGGACGTGGGGGTCGCCCATGTCCTGGCGCGCCTGCCCGATGAGCTCGGCACCTACCTGGGGCTGACCGGCCGCACCATCGCCCGCGCC
>CAZDNY010000600.1:0-2173 GCA_964506885.1 uncultured Hyphomicrobiaceae bacterium
GATGGTCGCCCTGCCACTGCCGACGACGTCCTGTTTTCCTGGCAGCTGCTGCGCGACAAGGGCCGTCCCAATCATCGCTCCTACTATGCGAAGGTGCGCCAAGCCGAGCGGCTTTCGGAGCACAAGGTACGGTTCGTCCTCGAGGGTGACGACCGCGAAATGCCGCTGATCCTCGGGCTGATGCCAGTCCTGCCCAAGCATGCGATCAATCCCGAAACGTTCGACCAGACCACGCTCAACCATGCGCCGGTCGGCTCGGGCCCCTATCGCGTCGCCAGCGTGGAGCCGGGACGCTCGATCATCTATCGGCGCAACCGCGACTACTGGGGCCAGGACCTGCCGGTCAATCGCGGGCGCTTCAATTTCGACGAGGTCCGCTTCGAGTACTATCGCGACGGCATCGCCATGTTCGAGGCCTTCAAGAGCGGCGCGATCGATTTCTGGAACGAGGAGGATCCGGCACGCTGGGCGTCGGGGTACGACATTCCCGCGGTGCGCGATGGGCGTATCAAGCGCACGGCCTTCGACATCGGCCTGCCGGCGGGTATGACGGCGCTCGTGTTCAACACGCGGCGCGATGTGTTCTCCGATCCGAGGGTGCGCCAGGCGCTGATTGCGCTGTTCGATTTCGAGTGGGTCAATCGCAACCTTTATCATGGGCTCTATGAGCGCACGCAAAGCTTCTTCGAGCGCTCGCATTTGTCGTCGCACGGCCGGCCCGCCGACGACCGCGAAAAGGCGCTGCTCGCGCCGTTCGCCGATGCGGTCAAGCCGGAGGTCATGGCGGGAACGTTCGCCTTCCCGACTTCGGACGGCAGCGGGCAGGACCGCAAGAACATGCGTGCCGCCTTCGACATGCTGAAGACGGCGGGCTATGTCCTCAAAGGGCGCCAGATGGTCAACAAGGACAGCGGGCGGCCGCTGAGCTTCGAGATGCTGGCAACCTCGGTGGCGCAGGAGCGCTTGTTCGGCGGGTTTGCCAATACGCTGGCCCGGCTCGGCATCACAGCGCGTATCCGGGTTGTCGACAGCGCGCAGTACCAGCAGCGGCTCAACAGTTACGACTACGACATGGTGCAGGCGACGTGGCCCTCATCACTGTCGCCGGGCAACGAGCAGGTGTTCCGCTGGGATTCGCGGATGGCGCGCCAGGACGGCACCTATAACTGGGCGGGCGTTGCCAACCCGGCTGTCGATGCGATGATCCAGGCGATGCTCGCGGCCAAGGACAAGGACAGCTTCGTATCTGCGACGCGCGCGCTCGATCGCGTCCTGCTGTCTGGCGACTATGTCATTCCGCTGTTTCATCTGCCCAAGCAGTGGGTCGCCTATTGGGATCGCTTCGCCTATCCTGAAAAGCCGCCGCTGTTCGGCTACAATATCGATGTGTGGTGGGCCGCGAAGTGAGGTTCGGCCCACGCTCATTGCCGGCATGCCCGAGCGATTCCTCCCAATTGACCGTGCCCGATTGACATGGCCGTTTTCCAGGACACATGAGCGGATTGTCTGACAGCCCTGCCCTGCGCTTCACCGGGGCACTGCCGCCCGGGCGCTTCAACATGGCGCGGTACGTCATCGGCCGGGCGGCGCGGGAACACCCCGACAAGCTGGCACTGCTGGTGCTCGATCGCGTCGATGCAGCGATGCCGGCGGAGCGCTGGACGTTCGGGCAGATCGAAGCGGCCGTGTTGCGGATCGCCGGGGCGTTGCAGGCGCGCGGACTGGTCAAGGGCGAGCGGCTGCTGATCCGGCTGGACAACACCAGTGCCTATGCCCTGCTCTTCTTCGGCGCCATTGCAGCGGGGCTGGTGCCGCTGGCGACTTCCACACACCTGACGGAGGAGGAAGCGATGTTCCTCCTGGTCGACAGCGGCGCTCAGGCCGTGGCGCTGGCTGACCACCTGCCGCGCGACCAGATCGCTTCGGGCATCGACGTGATCGGAGCTGGCGATGTCGCGCAGATGATCCGATCAGGTGCCCCGGCGGCTTATGCCGACACGTTCGCAGAAGACCCCGCCTACATGGTCTACACGTCCGGCACGACCGCCAGCCCCAAGGGCGTGCTGCACGCACAGCGCGCGGCATGGGGGCGGCGGCCTATGTATCAGGGCTGGTACGGCATCGGGCCTGGCGATCGCATGCTGCACGCCGGCGCATTCAACTGGACTTTCAC
>CAZDNY010000601.1:0-2171 GCA_964506885.1 uncultured Hyphomicrobiaceae bacterium
CATACTGGTAGCGCCAATTTTGGCCGCCAGCTCAGCCAGTGTCGCCGCTCAGGACATCGGCAATGCAAATGCAGGCCGAGAGTACGCCGTGCGCCATTGCGCTTCATGCCATGCAATCGATGGCAACGACATGCACTCACCAAATTCGCGAGCTACACCATTCGCTCAGATTGCTCGGACGCCGGGGATGAATGCTCGGGCGCTCACAGTGTGGCTGCGCTCCGTTCACAAGGATATGCCTGACCTCATCATTGAGAACAACGACATCAACAACCTTTTGGAATACATTCTCAGTCTCGCACCTGACCAGCGCGTTAAGCTGGGCAATTGAACCTTCGCGTTGTGGGGCTGAAATTCAGTCTAGAAAGAAACGCGTAACCCTGCAAAGGAGTGTAATGAATGGCCCGAGCGCCCGCCGTAGAAACTATAAACCTCAGGCAGATCGAGGCGTTGGAAGCCCGTATTGCTGATGCCAAAGCTGCAGCTGTGGAAGAGGCCAAGGTAGAAGTTAAGGCCCAGATCGATGTAATCCTTGAACGTTCGGGCTTGACGATTGCAGATCTTTATCCATCCGCACGCCGGGCGAAGGGGCGTAGCAAAGCGACCGTCAAGTATCGCAATCCGAAAGACCCAAGCCAGACCTGGAGTGGTCGGGGACGGAAGCCGAACTGGCTGGTCAATGCGACCAAGAAAGGAGCCAAGCTCGAAAGCTTTGCGATTTAAGTGAGGCTTTTGCGACTTTGGGGTGCTCGCGATGTTCTGTCGACGTTGGGATTAAGATGATGAGGTTTGCCATGTCATCAGTCGTGCGTAGCGTATTGGTTGCGGGCCTTATTGTGATTGGGTCGCCAGTAATGGCCCAGGACGCGCCTGCGCCAGCGGCGCCTTCCGACAAGTCTGGCGTGAGCGGAGAGGAGAAATCATCAAAAGCCGAGAAGGCGATTGATGACGCTGCTGAGGCAACAAAGCGGGCCATCGAGACGGCGAAGGAGGCCGTCATTGATGCTATCGAGAAAGCCAAAAGAGCGGTCAAAGAGGCGTTAGAAAAAGCCGACGAACACGCCGGGCCCGCGCTCGATAAGGCGAAGAAGAAATCATCTGAAGCGCTGGACAAGGCCAAGGAGGCGACGGAAGACGTCCTAGATGCCGCCAAGGAGGCAACGAGGGAGACACTCGATGCGGCCAAGGATGGCGTGGCACCAGAGCGGGATGAGCCAAAGAGCTCCGAAAAGAGCGTGCCGGAAAAATGAAGTGAGCTTGCCAGTAGCTTCGTCGTAGCCGGCGCAGGCAATTTTGAGCCATCGTGCTCGCGATCAGCGCATGCCAGCCTTGATCTTCATCGAGGCCATTGCAGGTCTCATGCGATGAGGCTGTCGCCCCTTGCGGCTTCCAAGATAACGCCCAACCCTGTGGAGGCAGACAGCATGGATCCCGCAGCGCGCGTCCAGATCATCTCAATCATCGATGCCACTGACGATATGACCGTCGCCACCGTTAGAGGGGATGGCTATCCGCAGGCCACGACTGTGAGTTACGTGAACGATGGCTTGATCATTTATTTCGGGACGTCTTCAGACTCGCAAAAAGCCCGCAACATCGCGGCTAACAACAAGGTGTCTGTCACAATTAACCGGCCTTATGCCAGTTGGAATGACATCGAGGGTGTCTCGATTGCGGGGAGGGCCGAGTTGGTCACCGACCCCGAGGAACAGAACAAGGTCGGCGCCTTGTTGATGGAGAAGTTTCCCCAGATAGAAAACTACATTCCGCCGGACATGCCGTCCGATGCCCTTGTACTGTTTCGCATAGAGCCTGAGTTTATCTCGCTTCTCGATTACCGAAAGGGTTTTGGCCACACGGAATTGTTTGAACTCTAGTGTTCTGGATCCATCGAGTGATTCCCGGGCGTCGGTCGGCGAGCGTTCGTGAATCCTGAACACCAAGATTGCTAGGGTTCCGGTCTGATGCGTGGCATCTCAAATCGGGGCGCTCTCTATGCTGGGAGGACGCGTCTGAGGAAATCGGGCAATAGCAGGTTGCGTCCTTGGGTTTTTTTGTTTGGGTCGCGCGTGTAGCTGATGGGTGCGATGTTCAGCGAGAGATGCAGCGCACCGGCTCTGGAGGGGCCCGCACCGATCGGCCACTTGCTTGGCTCATACGGCGGTTGCCTG
>CAZDNY010000602.1:0-2161 GCA_964506885.1 uncultured Hyphomicrobiaceae bacterium
CCGGCCCCTTCCGCCAGCGGTGGTCGCCTCGCACAGCCAACGCGCAAAGCGACGTTGGGCCAAACGGTGCGGGCGCGCTGGGGGAGGCGGACGGGTTGGAGGCCACGCCCGGAATCGAACCGGGGTATACGGATTTGCAGTCCGCTGCGTCACCACTCCGCCACGTGGCCGTTTCCGGCAGAGCTCTTGTGGTGTTGAAAGAGCTCGCCATGGTGCGGGTCCGGCCGAGATTACGCCGGTGCACCTATCAAAAGACTAAGAACCCTCCGGCGCTGGCAAGTCGGCTGCGACGCCGGCACCGCTCGAAGGGAGGCTCCGCTTAGCATAGCCCCGCGCCCCTCGACAAGCGAAGACCCCTGGCCATGCGCAACAAGTCGACGCAGGTAGCGTTCGTAAGGCTTGGCACGCCGACACGAGGGAGCACGGCATCGGCATCCGTCAAGCAACGCCCCTGAAACGCCCCTGGGTCGTCCTCCGATCGGCGGTATGGAATAGCGCGCCCGGTTTGGCTATTTTCCTGCCACCCGGAAAACGACGCAAAGAGGCGCGATCGGCATTTGCCCGGGCAGCGCTCTGCGGCGGGACGGTGGCGCGGGGCGGTTTGCAGAATATGGCAGACCGGCTTCCAACAACGAGCAAGAGGACGGACATGGCCGACGTGGCACTGCAACGCAAGAACATGGTCGAATCCCAGGTGCGCCCCAGCGACGTCACCGACCGGCGCATTATCAATGCCATGCTCGCGATCCCACGCGAAGCCTTCGTGCCGACCGCGCTGAAACCGATCGCCTACATCGACGAAGCCCTGATGCTGGTGAAGGCTGCAGCCGGAACGCCGGCGCGCGGCCTGATGGCGCCGCGCGATTTCGCCAAGCTCCTGCAATTGGCAGAGATCGGCGCGGGGGATGTCGTTCTCGATGTTGGCGGCCTCACGGGCTATTGCGCAGCCGTCATCGCCCGCCTGGCGCAAACCGTCGTCGTCCTCGAATCGGACGCAAGCCTCGCCGAAACCGCGACCAAGACCCTTGAAGAGCTCGGGGTCGACAATGCCGCTGTGGTCACCGGCGATCTCGAGGTCGGGTATCCCTCAGAAGGCCCTTACGACGCGATCGTCGTCGAGGGGGCCGTCGAACATCTCCCCTCCGGCTTGCTCGATCAGCTCAAGGATGGCGGCCGTCTGGTCGCCGTCGAGGCCGGAAGGCCCTCACACGCCGTGGTCTGGCGGCGATTGGGCCGCCATTTCGATCGTCGCGTTGCCTTCGAGGCCGCAGCGCCTGCGGCGCCGGGCTTTGAAAAGAAGCAGGAATTCGTTTTCTGACGGGACCGCGAGGCATCCGCCCCGTCCGTCGATTGATCTGCGCAGTGCCAGAATCAGTCGAGACCGGCATGTGTCCTGGCGATGCTTCGGCATGGGGCGCACCAATCCCTGACCTTTCCAGCCTCCCGGATTAGTTCTTGTCGCGCGCCGAAAAGGCGAGTCCGATTCGCCCTGTCAGCGCAGTGAAGATAACTTTAAATTAATGGAATCATTAAAATTTAGGCGTCACGCCGGCGATCGATGTGCGTTGCCTTGTGGCCGGTCATGCGATTGCGTGTGTTTTTGTTGCAACGTATCCTCTGACACGTGGCTGGAAAGCCATTGGCGGCCTTGTCCGAGCGGCCCCAAAGCTGGTCTAAATGTTCGCATCTCGTTTTCTGGGAGACCCATGAGAGCAGCCGTTCGAGCTGCCTGCATCGGGATTATTGGTTTGAGTCTCCGTGTTGTGCGTCTGGCAAGCGCGTTCAAGAGTCCGACCGTAGTCCTGCATTAAAGAAAAGCGCGGGAAGACCGTCTGCCACATGCGGAAAAGGCAGAAAAAATCGTATGGCGACCGGCGCGATGTCGTCGACGCTATGCCAAATCTGCCGCGGAGATGTCCTCGCTTTTTGAGCAATTGGGTTTGACACAGCAAATGCACCAGAGTTCCAGAAAAATCAGGAATTGGGGCCGCGTCAGCATCGCGGTCTTGACGGCATTTGCTGCGCTGACGTCGTCCGGCAAGCCGGCCACGGCCGAATCCCTCAGGCAAGCCCTGTCGGCGGCCTACACCTACAATCCGCGCATCGATGCCGAGCGCGCCCGCCTTCGCGCCACCGATGAAGAAGTCGCGCGTGCCAATTC
>CAZDNY010000603.1:0-2155 GCA_964506885.1 uncultured Hyphomicrobiaceae bacterium
CGCTTCGCCTTCTCGCGCAGCACGTCGATGGGTTTCAGCCGCCCGCGCTCCTTGAAGTGCCAGAATGTCCAGCCGTTGCACGCACTCTTGCCCTGCACTTCCGCGCCGAGCCGATGGATCGATCCCTGCCGGCCGCGATGCGCCAGCGTGCCGTCCGCCTTGACCTCCGCCCGGATCGCTTCCTTGGGGTCGTAGAGCGCACTGCCCGGCGTCAGGATGCCCAGTTCGATGATCGTCCCGAACGGCACGCGCGGCTCGGTCCGCTTGGAGCGCTGCGTTTCGAGCGCCGAGGCCGGCAGCGCATCCACCTTGCCGATGCGTTCAAGTGCTGCCTTCGCATAGCCCCGGTCGCGCTCGATGCCGATGAATTTACGCCCCAGCCGCCGCGCCACCGCACCCGTGGTGCCGGTGCCGAAGAACGGGTCGAGCACGACGTCGCCGGCGTTGCTGGAGGCCAGGATGACCCGGTGCAGCAACGCTTCGGGCTTCTGCGTCGGATGCGCCTTGCGACCCTTGGCGTCTTTCAGGCGCTCCGGTCCCGAGCAGATCGGGAACAGCCAGTCGGAGCGCATCTGCAGGTCGTCGTTGAGTGCCTTGAGGCTCTCGTAGTTGAACGTGTAGCGCGATTTCTGACTTGGTGTCGCCCAGATCAGCGTCTCATGCGCGTTGGTGAAGCGCCGGCCGCGGAAGTTGGGCATCGGATTGACCTTGCGCCAGACGATATCGTTGAGGATCCAGAAGCCCAGATCCTGCAGCGCCGTGCCGAGGCGGAAGATGTTGTGATAAGAGCCGATCACCCACAGCGCGCCGTCGGGCTTCAAGACACGACGGCATTCGCCGAGCCATGCCCGCGAGAAGGCATCGTAGTCGGCAAAGCTCGCAAACTTGTCCCAGTCGTCGTCGACGCCGTCGACGCGGGTGTTGTTGGGGCGCAGCAGTTCGCCATCGAGCTGCAGATTATAGGGGGGATCGGCGAAGACGAGATCGACGCTTCGAGAGGGCAGCCGACGAAGCTCCTCGAGACAGTCTCCGACCAGAACGACATCTTCAGGCCCCAGGGGACCCGAGCGGCGACGCATACCCATTCGACACGACTCACTAGGACTGAACTAAAGACGAGACACACTTCCATCGCGCGTCCGGTCCGGATCCCTCCATTCGAGGTTAAGGGAGAATGAATCTGCTTCCTTAACGAATGGTAAACGTCTCGGCCGGTCGGCAGCACGATCATGCCTCATCCCATACCCCTGTGTCACGGGAAGGGCAGTGCTTTCAGATGCAACGCTTAAGAATAGCCTGCTGCCATCTCCCGCGCCGCGACCGATCCGGGCACCATGCGCACCGCGATCTGCCGCCCGCCTTGTCGAGCCCATGCATACTGGCGGTGGCCGAAAAAACGAAACGCGCCGCGGGGGGATCGCGGCGCTCGTCTGGGAAACTACGCAAATCTTACAGTCTGGCGGTTCGGCCGCCCCGGCGATCAGTAGTCGCCGATGCACAGGCGGTCGAATTTGCGGCACGCCCAACCGTAACCACGCGAGCACTTGTAATCGTAGTACTCGCAGCGGTCGTAGCTGCGACGGTGAGCACGTGCGGCGCCAGCGATGATGGCCGTGGCTGCCGCCGCTCCAAGAATGGCAATGCCGACATTGCGGCCGCGGCGCCAGCCACGATGCCCGCGACGGTAATGGCGCCCGCGCACCTGCTCGACAGCGGCTTTCACGTCGGCGGTCTTGAGGCCCGCAGCGGCGTTAGCACTCGCGCCGGCCGCCGAAGCGCCGGTGCTGGCAGAAAGAGCAAGACCGCAAGCGAGCGCGGCGGCGGTGAGAGACTTTGCAAACCTGGTCATCGGCTACCTCGAACGTTTTAACGCCCCGTGTTTTTGTGATCAGCCCTTCACTCGGGACGCGAAGACGGACTGACAGATGAGCCCGAAAGGGTTGAGGCCACTGTGCCCCCGCTTCGACGTCATCATTCAATGATGGAATGTTAGTGGCATCGACCTGAATGCAACCTGAACAGGTGCTTTTCACGCGTGGCAGAAAAAGCGGCCATGGCCCAAAAACAGCGGCCCAACGCCCAAAAAGCGTTGAATTGCCGCAAGTCGATCCTGCGACAAAAAAAATGGCCGACGCCCCCGAAGAATGCACCTCAT
>CAZDNY010000604.1:0-2139 GCA_964506885.1 uncultured Hyphomicrobiaceae bacterium
CTGGACTGCTCGATGCGGCAACGGAAGCGCAGCTCACCAGCGCCCTGGCGGCACTGGAAGAGAAGTCCAGTGACCAGATCGTGGTCGTCACGCTGCCTTCGCTGCAAGGCTACACGATCGAGGATTTCGGCTATCAGCTCGGGCGGCACTGGGCGATCGGGCAGAAGGGCAAAGACAACGGCGCGCTGCTGATCGTCGCCCCGGCCGAGCGCAAGGTGCGCATCGAGGTCGGACGCGGACTCGAACCGCACCTGACCGACGCCATGAGCCGGCTCATCATCGAGAACGCGATACTGCCGCGCTTCCGCCGGGGTGATTTCCAGAGCGGCATCGTCGCCGGCGTGCGCGACATGAGCGATGTGATCACCGGCGATGCCGAAGCGGTCAAGGATCGTGCCAAGGGTTACCGGCGCGGGCAGGAGCCGGACTACGAGGCGCTCATCGTTCTTGCCGTCTGGCTGGCGATCGTTGCCTGGATCGTCTACGCGCAATACAGGCAATCCAAGACGATGCCCCATGCCAAGGGGCGGCGCGGACGGCGCAGCGGCTTCAACGACCGCGTGATCATCATCCCAGGAGGCAGCGGGGGATGGTCGGGTGGCGGCTGGTCGGGGGGCGGAGGCGGCGGTTTCAGAGGCGGAGGCGGCAGTTTCGGCGGCGGCGGTGCGTCGGGCGGCTGGTGAAAGCGCGCAACATGGGTTGTCGTGCTCTGCGGGTGAGCCGCGAGACACGCGAACGAGGAGCCAGCAATGGGCGATGCAGAGCGGACGCACTTCGAGCGCCATGGTACCGCGCTGTTCTCGGTTGAGGACGAGCAGCGCATTGCCGAGGCGATCAGCGCGGCAGAACGCACGACATCGGGCGAGATCGTCGCGGTGATCGCGGCGGAAAGCGACAGCTACCTTTATGCGCCGTTCATGTGGGCGGGTCTCATCGCGCTGCTGGTGCCCTGGCCGTTCATCTTCTTCACCTGGTGGCCGGTGCAGTGGATCTTCCTGCTGCAGCTGTTGAGCTTCCTTGCCCTGCTCGCAATCATGCTTCCGCGACCCGTCCGGCTGATGCTGGTGCCGAAGCGCCTGAAGAGGCTGCGCGCGCACCAACGCGCGGTAGAGCAATTCCTGGTGCAGAACCTGCACACCACGTCAGGCCGCACCGGGGTGCTCATATTTGTTTCGGTGGCCGAGCACTATGCTGAGGTGCTGGCCGATACGGGCATCGATGCGAAGGTGCCGGACGGAACCTGGCAGGGGATCGTCGATGATCTGGTGTCGAAGATCGCGGCCGGGCGGGCGACTGACGGCTTCGTCTCCGCGATCACCGCTGCGGGCGAGCATCTTGCGCAGCATTTCCCTCCCGGCAGCGCGGATCCCAACGAACTGCCCAATCACCTGATCGTTCTGGAGTGACCCGACCAGTACGGCCGGAAGCCACAAGAGAAATATGGGCGCTTACGCCGCACGCCCCGTGGTGAGCGCATCGGATAGATCACGCACGAGTGCTGCGGCGACGGTCAGCCGCGCGACGGTCAGCATGCCGCCGTCGGCAAGTTCGTTGAGCCGTTGAAGCGCGCGCGGCACCGGGCCTGTTGCGTCCTCGCACCAGGCGGCGACGGCCTCGCCGCCCGTGCGCCCCTGGGCATCACCCTCGAGTGCTGTGCGCGCCATCGCGCGGTGACTCGCGGCAAGGCCCGCCAAGGCGCTGTTGATCGCCAGCCGGTCGAAGCGGTCACTCGCGGGGACGTCACGCCCGCGCTCCTTCAGAACGCTCAGGCGCAATCGATCTCCGATCGCAACGTAGGCGCAGGCGGTCTCTATCAGACGGCGCGCTGCGATGGCTTCAGTGGCATTCCTTGTGTCCCGCGGCGCGACTGCATCAGCAACGAGACAGATGTCGCCGGCTTCGGCCAAAGCGGACCCGCGTGCGAGCGCCGTGGCGATCTGTTCGGGAGCCCCTGCGGCCTGCCATTGCTCGACCGTCGCCTTGAAGGCCTGGCTGCGTTCGGGCGATAGCCACTCAGCAAAGTGCGCAGCAAGGACGTCGCAGGTCTGCTTGTGACGACGGACAGCCTCGCCCAGTTCAGGCATCGAACGTTGCTCGGCCCCTTGCCAGGCCGCGCGCACGCGCAAGTGCTCTTGTGCT
>CAZDNY010000605.1:0-2130 GCA_964506885.1 uncultured Hyphomicrobiaceae bacterium
CTCAACGCCTCGTTCACGCACATTGCCGCGCCGAAGGGCGATATCGCCTTTCTGTCGCAATCGGGTGCGCTCATCACCGGCATCGTCGATTGGGCGTCGTCCCGGTCGGTCGGATTCTCGCAGGTGGTCTCGCTCGGAGACATGGCCGACGTCGATTTCGGTGACCTGCTGGACTACCTCGCGGGTGACCTGAAAAGCCGCGCGATCCTGATGTACATGGAGGCGGTCACGCACGCGCGCAAATTCATGTCGGCGGCGCGTCGTGCGGCGCGCGCCAAGCCGGTCGTGGTGATCAAGTCGGGGCGGCACGCTGCGGCAGCCAAGGCGGCGACGTCGCATACCGGCGCGCTCGCCGGGCTCGATGCCGCTTACGAGGCCGCGTTCCGCCGTGCCGGCATCTTGCGTGTCGATGACCTTTCAGAACTCTTCTCGGCTGCGGAGATGCTCTCGCGCATGCCCCGCCTGACCGGAGAGAGGCTGGCGGTGCTGACGAACGGCGGTGGCGCGGGCGTGCTGGCGGTGGACCGGCTGGCCGACCTCGACGGCACGCTGGCCGAGTTGGCACCGGCGACGCTGGAGGTCCTCGACAAGGCGCTGCCGGCGACCTGGTCGCGCGCAAACCCGGTCGATATCATCGGTGATGCCCAGCCTGATCGCTATGGCGCGGCTCTCGAGGCCCTGATCTCGGATCCGGGCACAGACGCGGTGCTGGTGATCAATTGTCCCACGGCGATCGCGTCGAGCACGGATGCGGCCAGAACCGTCATCTCGACGGTTCAGTCGTCTTCGCGGATCTACCGGCGGACAAAACCCGTCATTGCCGCGTGGCTTGGCGAGAAGGTCGCCGAAGAGGCGCGCGGTCTTTTCGCCGAGGCCTCGATCGCGAACTTCGAAACACCGGGGCATGCCGTGCACGGCTACATGCAGCTCGTGTCGCATGCGCGCGCGCAGGCACAGCTGATACGCGTGCCACCCTCACGGTCAGCCGGGCTGTCGCCAAACAGGGATGCGGCACGACAGGTCATCCGCACGGCCCTGGAGGCCGACCGCGCCATCCTGAGCGAGGCGGAGGCCAAGGCGCTGCTGCTCGCCTACCGGATTCCGACGGTCGCGACCCATATCGCGCGCGACGTGGAGGCGGTGCGCAACGCGGCACGGCAGATCCTTGCCGACGGCAGGCATGTCGTCGTCAAGATCCTGTCCGACGACATCTCGCACAAGTCGGATGTCGGTGGCGTGGCGCTCGACATCGTCTCGGAAGACGATGCAGCGCATGCGGCCGAGTCAATGGCGCGGCGCATTTCACGCACTCATCCCAACGCCCGCATCGACGGCTTCACGGTGCAGGCGATGATCACACGCAAGAACTCCTACGAGCTCATCATCGGCATGTCGGAAGATGCCACCTTCGGGCCGTTGATGATGTTCGGTGCGGGCGGAACGGCGGTCGAGGTGGAGCGTGACACGGCGCTAGCGCTGCCGCCGCTCGATCTCAACCTGTCGCGCGACCTGATCCAGCGCACGCGCATTTCGAAGCGGCTGGCCGGTTATCGCGACCGGCCGCCGGCCGCCGGCGATGCAATTGCCGAGACGCTGGTCAAGGTGAGCCAGCTCATCGCCGACCATCCCGAAATCCGCGAACTCGACATCAACCCGCTGATTGCCGACGCCGATGGCGTGATCGCACTGGATGCGCGCGTGCGGGTCGCCGATGAAGCGGTCCATCCGCGCCAGATGATGGCGCTGCGTCCTTACCCGGTGACATGGGAGAAGCTGATCGGCCTGGGCAGCCTGGGTCCGGTGCTTCTGCGGCCGATCCGCCCGGAGGACGAGCCGATCTACCGGGCGTTTTTCCAGAAGGTCGATCCGCAGGATGCGCGGCTGCGGTTCTTCCAGCCGATGCGCAATCTCAGTCACGAGTTCGTGGCGCGGATGACCCAGGTCGATTACGCGCGCGAAATCGCCTTCGTGGCGCTGTCGGACATGAACGAGATGCTGGGCGTGTCGCGGTTCGCTTCCGACCCGGACTACGAGCACGCCGAATTCGGCGTACTCGTTCGCAGCGACCTCAAGTGGCGCGTGCTGGTACGTGCCCTGATGCAGCACCTGATCGCCTACGCGCTTTCAGAA
>CAZDNY010000606.1:0-1785 GCA_964506885.1 uncultured Hyphomicrobiaceae bacterium
GTTGTTGGCGTCGGCAAGATCGATCAATGCAGGCAGCATCATGGCCGCCGAAAGGACGGCGAGCATCAGGCCGATGGCGAACAGGATCGGGCGAAAATTGAGCATTCGAGACGACATGCGCCGGCAACCGCCGGCTCGGCAAAAGGTTCACTGTGACGGAGAAGACAACCACTGTCGGGGGGCGACGGATCGCGCCAGCCGGTTAGGCCAGGCGGCAAGCAAGCGAACGGCGGGCCGTTTAGACCTCAACCCAACTCAGCAAAAGAAAAAAATTTGCAGCCCAACCGAGTCGGCAAATCCTTCGAGCCAGCCGCATCCTGGCTCCTGACGAGCGCTATCGGATTGATTTCACGACTGTTTGAGCCGCGCACAAGGACTGCGCCACCGGTTCTTGGATGCGCTTAACCCTGCATTTTTGGTCGATCACACCCGCCCAATCATGCTCGTGGCGCATGGCACTCGCAAGAATCCACAAACGCCACTGGCGCTTTGTCCCGAACAGGCCTACATGCCAGCCGTCCTGCACCTTGAGGACCAAGACAACGTGTCGATCACCGCGCCCGACAAGACTGGGGCCCGCGCCACGCTCCTGAAGAGCGCTTTGGCGATCGCCGCGATTTTGTGGCTGGCGCTGCTGGCTGCCGCCCCCCAGGTCCCGCAAACCCACGCCTCCAGCCCGACGGCATCTGGCGACGCGGCCAGGCTCGGCGAACCGAGAACCGCCCATACCCCAGCACGTCCGCAGCTGCGGCCATCCGCCCTCAGCCAGGCGCCTGAACTCAAACGTCGCGATCGCCCCGAACAATCCGCTCCCGCCAAGAGCCACAGCACGAGCAAGGCCAACATTGCGCGGGCGACCAACACGAGAAGAGAGGGTCGTGGCGCATGGCGCCCCCATGCCCCGCCTCGCAATGCGCGCGCAACAAGCGACGCGCACCGTCCACGCGGCCCGCCCGTCGCGGCTTGATGGCTCGTCCGATTCCGGAACCGGCGCCAAGGCTCGCGGCATCACCGCGTTTCCTGCGCCTGTGACAGACGGCACGCGCCCCACGCACCAGCGCGCCTGAAATGCGCGAGCGCCCACGCGCTGGAGCCGCGACACCAAACACACCCATCAGCTTGCCACCGCTACCGCCGCCGAACCGGCGGCCCGCGCGGTCTTGAAAGTCGTCACCATGTCAAAATCCACGCACCGGGCCAGCGAGCCCCAGCCCAACCCCGTCGACCCAACGTCCGGCGAAGACCAGATGCCGCCGGCACGCGAAGCCACCCGTGCCGCCGCCCTCATCGCCGGCGGCAGCTTCTATACTGTCGCCGCATTGCTCGTCCTGTTCGAGTATCTGCGAGGCTGACACAGCGACAGGCTCCGGCGTGAACACGAAAAAACGGCACGCGCTTTTCGCGCGTGCCGTTTGCGTTCAGTGAGGCTCACCGTCCCTCAATCCTCGAAAGGATCCTTCATCAGGATGGTGTCGTCGCGCTCCGGGCTCGTGGACAGCAGCGTCACCGGGCAGCCGATCAGCTCCTCGATCCGCCGCACGTATTTGACAGCCTGCGCGGGCAGGTCCGCCCAGGACCGCGCACCGCACGTCGACTGCGTCCAGCCCTCGAACGTCTCCCACACGGGCTTGACCCGCTCCTGCGCGTTCTGGCCCGCCGGCAGCCGGTCGATGCGCTCGCCATCGAGGTCATAACCGACGCACACCTTGAGCTCCTTGAAACCGTCGAGCACATCGAGCTTGGTGAGCGCGATACCGTCGATACCGGCAACCTTGATCGTCGGGC
>CAZDNY010000606.1:1795-2112 GCA_964506885.1 uncultured Hyphomicrobiaceae bacterium
GATCGGGTCAATCGTGGGGGCCGGAGCAACGTTGGCAACCGTGATCGTCTGGCGCACCAACACCGCATCGAACCAGCCGCAGCGGCGCGCGCGCCCCGTCACCGTGCCGAACTCATGCCCCTTCTCGCCGATCTGCTGGCCGATATCGTCATGCAGCTCGGTCGGAAATGGCCCCGAACCGACCCGAGTCGTATAGGCCTTGGCGATGCCGAGCACGTAGCCCACCGCGCGCGGGCCCACACCGGAGCCTGTCGCGGCCTGCGCCGCCACTGTGTTGGACGAGGTCACGAACGGATAGGTGCCGTGATCGATGTCGA
>CAZDNY010000607.1:0-2108 GCA_964506885.1 uncultured Hyphomicrobiaceae bacterium
TGCTGCGCCGCATTCAAAGTCCCAAGTCACCTGCTTAAGCAAAGCACATCTTGATCTGATCGCGTACGCCGCTAAGTGCATCCGATACGTGCATCGAAGACTCCGCTTCAAAACTCGTCGTTTCAGACCGCCACGCGCGTCAGCCCGCCAACCGCCGACAGTCCCTCAACCCTCACCTCGAATGGCCAGCAGCATGCCGCCGACCCGCACCTACCGCTATTACGTCCGCTCCCCCGACGGCCGCGCAATCTTCGGCCTCGAAATGCTGGAAGCGGCACAAACCGTTGCCATGGAATACGGAACAGGCGCACAGCTCGTCGACACGCTGGCCCAGGCCTATCACCCCATGCTCCAGGAAGTGATAGACGGCGCGGACGGAAAGACGCTTGTCTACGCGCCGATCGGCGGCTGGGACACGGGCCGCTTCACGCCCGAGCGCGACCTGATCGAGGGGATCAAGAAAGGCAGCGTCGCAATCGCACACGCATTCATCGCCAAGGGCGCATCGCCCGACGCGACGGACGCCAAGGGAGGGTCGGCTCTGCACTGGGCCGTCGGGCGCGGCAATTTGGACATCGTCGCCCTGCTGATCGGCGAAGGCGCCAACGTCAACGTGCGCGACGCGCGCGGCCAGACACCACTGGATGTCGCCATCGCCAAAGGCCGCGACGCGATCGCCCAGCGCCTGCGCCAGGCGGGCGCCAACTGACCCGATCGGCGCAACACACCGTTCGATCACGAATGGAATCCTGCCAACTCAACGCGCTAGCTCAGCACCCTCAAGACACGCCGCCCGCCACAAAAATAGCCGATCCAATAACTCAAGTTTTTCCGGGTTCTTTCAGTGCACGCGATCGACATCGTGATTTGATTGACGATTTCTATTCCCGCATTGCTAGGTGAGAATTTTCTCGCTCACCACGACGCGATACACGGAACCGATGCGACCAGAATAATGGGCTGGACATTGCAACATTCGCGGGTATTGATATCCGGCGCGGTTTCGGGACGCATCCAACAGTGCGCGGGTCACAACCCGCTTCGGGATGCATTCGACGTGACGTGAATTGGCCGAGTGACACGCCCGCAACCAACGACACCTGATCCGGGAGGACTTAAATGCCAACATTTGTTCACACTGATAAGTGCGACGGCTGCAAGGGCGGTGAAGTCACCGCCTGCATGTACATCTGCCCCAACGACCTCATGAAGCTCGACGTCGAGCGCATGAAGGCGTTCAACCAGGAGCCCGACCAGTGCTGGGAGTGCCAGTGCTGCGTGAAGGCCTGCCCGCAGCAGGCGATCGAAGTCCGCGCCTTCGCTGACTGGGTGCCGATGGGCGGCGCCGCCATTCCGCTGCGCACCGACAACGCCATCATGTGGACCATCAAGTTCCGCGACGGCGAAGTGAAGCGCTTCAAGTTCCCGGTCCGCACCACTCCGGTCGGCTCGATCGATCCTTACGGCAACAAGCCGCAGGCCGGCGACATCAACGACCAGCGCTACTTCACCGAAGAAGGCAAGACGCTGCCGACGCCGAGCGCCTGATCGTGCGGGCGCTGCGAGGCGCCACAACTATCACCATTAGTCAAAACGTGACGGACTTTGCCCTGCGTGCTGAAGACGAAGCGCAGGCGCCGTCCGAAGGGAAGAAACAAAATGGCAGGTACTTTCGGTGATCCCGAAATTGTCGAGATCGAAACAGACATCCTTCTTGTCGGCGGCGGCATGGCCGCTTGCGGCGCGGCCTTCGAGGCCAAACGCTGGGCCGGCGACGACGTAAAGATCACGCTGGTCGACAAGGCCGCGATGGACCGCTCCGGCGCTGTCGCCATGGGTCTGTCGGCCATCAACACCTACCTCGGCGAGAACACGCCTGAGGATTATTGCCGTTACGTCTCCGCCGACCTCATGGGCATCACCCGCGACGACCTCGTCTATGACGTCGGCCGTCACGTCGACGACTCCGTCCACCTGTTCGAGGAATGGGGCCTTCCGATCTGGAAGGAGATGGAAGGCGGCAGCCGCGTCGACGGCGCCAGCTGGCAGAAGGCCGGCGGCAAGGCCCTGAAGGACGGCGGCAAGCCGGTCCGCTCGGGCCGCTGGCA
>CAZDNY010000608.1:0-2105 GCA_964506885.1 uncultured Hyphomicrobiaceae bacterium
CACCTATCCGACGATCCAAACCGCCAACTTGTCCACGTTGTCCACAGGGTGGCTAGTGTTCCGAGTCGTCGGGCCTCCATCCAAAATGATTGAGGTACCCCAGGCGACCAATAATTACCCGTCCGACTACTTGTAGCAGTTGCGCAACCCTATGCAGCTCCGGTCCCGTGACCGACGTGCCCAGTGCCGCATTTGTGGCTCGCTTTGCCATGATGATTCTAAAGATGCCTTTGGGCGCGCGAGCAACAGGAGGTGATTTATGAGTGGGACAGCAGCCTCAGCAGAGCACGCATCTGCGCGCCCCGACCTTCAACGCTTTACACGTGAAGAGATCGCAGCGTTGAAGAAGCGCGATAACGTCACAAACTTCGGTTACATTGCTGGTATCTACGGCATCATTATCGCCACCGCTATTGTGGCGGTAGGGGTGTTTGAAGCATACCGCGCAGGCGATATCGGCCTCGGTTGGGCTCTTCTCGCTGGTTTTCTCGCCGTTCTCTCAATGGGCGCCTCTCAGCATCAGTTCGGAGCCGTAATCCACGAAGCCACCCACTATATGCTGTTCGAAAACCGCAAGTTGAATGAACTCGCCTCTGACTGGCTCGCGGGCTTCCCCATATACACATCAACGCAATCATACCGCCTGCACCATTTCGCCCATCACCAGTTTGTAAACGACCCGGACCGCGATCCGATCGCGACCCAGGCATCCGAGAGCGGTCACTGGCTCGACTTCCCCGTTACGCACATCGAGTTCGCAAAGAGTTTTCTCAAATTGCTCATGCCGCATAAGCTTTTACGGTATCTTGTCACGCGGGCACGACATTCTTCGATGCCCGACGAGACGAACCCCTACTTCGACGAGGAGACACGCCCCAACGCGTTGGCGTTGCGTATCGCAGTGATTTACCTGATTGGTTTGCCACTGGCTCTCGTTGCTCTTGTCGCCATGGGGCAGTTCCTCGCAGCCGCGATGCTGCTAGCCGGTTCATATGTGCTTGCGGTGGCCTATTATCTGACGATACCCGAGCATTATTTTATGACGCCGAACATCAAGTCCGTGATCTCAGATCGGTTCACGACCATCGGCCGCATCACTTACGCCACTCTGCTCTACGGTTCGGTAACAGCCGCCGAATACGCATCTGGCGCGCCCGCCTGGGGCTATCTATTCCTGCTTTGGTTCCTGCCGCTCTTCACCGCTTTTCCCGTGTTCATGGTGCTGCGCGAATGGATTCAGCACGGTAACGCAGACCGTGGGCGCTATACCAACTCGCGCGTCTTCCTTGTCGATCCCTTGTCGCGCTATGCCGTATTTCCGCTCGGGATGGACTACCATCTGCCACACCACCTCTATGCTTCAGTACCGCACTATCGGCTAAGGGCTCTGCACGAACTTCTGCAGAGAGATCCCGCATACGTTGAGAACTGCCGAATAGTGAAGGGGTGGACGGGGGAGTGCGAGAACACGCCCGGTATCATCGAGGTGCTAGGCCCGCGATATACGGTTCGCGGTGAAGAGATCGCGATCGACGAAGAAGCCCTCGAAAATGCCGAAATTCGCGATCCAACAGTTATTGCGGCTCAGGTCGAAGCATCGCGTAAGGGAAGAATTTGGTGAGGATGAGAGGGGATGCGCCCCCCATCCATATTGAGCCCCAATCTCACATTCTCGGCTCTTTCAATGACGCCCCCCTGCACTGCGAGTATCCGCCTGGATCGTGCGATCCAGCACCATCAAGTTTGATTTGTTGTGCTAGCGTCTGCTGGCGATCTCACCGACAACCGCATGCCATTTGTGCCGAGGGCTGGGGACAGGATTCTGCCCGACGCTGACGTCACCCGGCTGGCGACAATTCTTCCGCAGCCTGGAATGAAGCGGTCGCGATGTTGTGGTGCGATTAGCGCTCACTCATGATCCCGAGCGGACATGCATAGATAGCCATGCCGTGCCTGTGGAAAGCGTGGATAATAGCGCTAACAGATGTAGAACGCTTTGCGGAAATACATCCGCTTTGCAGGCCAGTCCATTGGCAAGCGCCAAGATCTAGACTAGCGTCCGAGTGAGAGTCTATTTTCGGAGGGGGCAATGCAGGTCTTCAAAT
>CAZDNY010000609.1:0-2103 GCA_964506885.1 uncultured Hyphomicrobiaceae bacterium
CTTGACGGAGGTCGCGAACGCGCGCGCCGCACGCAGGGAAAACGCATCCAGGCGTTCGCGCGTGCGCTCGATGCGGCCAGAGACCAGACGCGGTGCGAGGCGGCTGGAGATGCGGGCATAGCGCAAGTGATGGGCCCGGGTATTGGCGATCAGCGCGCGGCCGAGACGACGTTCGACGGAATCGAAGCGCTGGCGCGGCATGGCCAGGATATCTTCGCGGCGCGGCAGTCCACGGGCGGCAGCACGCCAGTGCGCGCGCATGCCTTCGACGAGGCGGCGCAGGGCGATGTCGCGGCGAAGGCCCAGCTTCTGCGTCTGTTCTGCAAGCTCGGAGTATTTGGGAACGGCCCATTCCGCCGCCTTGGTGGGCGTGGGTGCGCGCGCATCGGCGACGAGATCGAGCAGTGTCCAATCGGTCTCGTGGCCGACCGCGGAGATGAGCGGGATTTCACTTTCGGCAGCGGCGCGGACGACGGCGTCCTCGTTGAAACTCCACAGGTCCTCGAGACTGCCGCCACCGCGCGCGACGATCAGAACATCCGGGCGCGGGACGCGACCGCCGGGGCGCAGCGCGTTGAAACCGCGAATGCCGGCGGCGACCTCGGCGGCGCTGCCTTCGCCCTGGACGCGCGCCGGCCAGACGATGACATGGGCGGGGAAACGCTCCGTGAAGCCGGCCAGCATGTCACGAATGACAGCACCCGTTGGCGAGGTGACGATGCCGATGACGCGCGGCAGGAACGGCAGCGGGCGCTTGCGTTCCTCGGCGAACAGACCCTCGGCTGCGAACTTGCGCTTGCGTTCTTCCAGCAGCGCCATCAGCGCGCCGACACCGGCCGGCTCGAGGCGCTCGATGACGATCTGGTATTTCGATGAATTGGGGTAGGTCGTCACCTTGCCTTCGGCGACCACCTCCATGCCCTCTTCCGGCTTGACGCGCAGGCGCCCGTAGACGCCGCGCCAGATCACAGCTTCGATCTTGGCCTTGTCGTCCTTGAGCGCGAAATAGCAGTGACCGGATGCGTGCGGACCGCGAAAACCCGAAATCTCGCCGCGCAGGCGAACATGTCCAAATCCATCCTCGACCGCGCGCTTGATGGCGCCGGCCAGCTCGGTAACGGAGTATTCGGGCGTGTTCTGGCCGCCGGAAGGGGCGGATGCGCGGTCATCGGGTTCGATTCTTGTGGGCATCCCATCTCCAGGTCTTGCACGGGCAGGTTTTGCGCACGCCTTTCCAATGATACATCACCTGCGCCATCCAGGCCCCCGCAGCGGCATCTCATCAACGCAAAAATTCGCGAGCGAATTCATGAACATTCTCATCATCGGCTCGGGCGGACGCGAGCATGCGCTGGCGTGGGCGCTCGCGAAAAGCCCGGCATGCGAAGCGCTCTATGCGGCGCCGGGCAATGCGGGCATTGCTCAGGTGGCCACGTGTGTCGGCCTGGATGTGGGCGATCATGCGGCGGTGATCGCGTTCTGCCGCGATCACGACATCGGCTTTGTCGTGATCGGACCGGAGGCGCCGCTTGTGGCGGGACTGGCCGACGATCTCACGCGCGCCGGTATCAAGCACTTCGGACCGTCCAAGGCAGCGGCGCAACTGGAGGGATCGAAGGGCTTCACCAAGGACCTGTGCGCGGAGTTCAACATTCCGACCGGTGCCTACGGGCGCTTTGGCGACGCGGCATCGGCGAAGACCTACCTTGCCGGCAAGCCGCTGCCGATCGTCGTCAAGGCGGACGGGCTGGCAGCCGGCAAGGGCGTCGTCATCGCCACCACGGCAGCGGAGGCCGAGGCCGCCGTCGATGCTTGCTTTAAGGGCGCATTCGGCGTGGCTGGATCGGAGGTCGTGATCGAGGAATACCTCGACGGCGAGGAAGCCAGCTTCTTTGCGCTGTGCGACGGCACACATGCAATTGCATTCGGCGCGGCACAGGACCACAAGCGCGTCGGCGACGGCGACACGGGCCCCAACACCGGCGGCATGGGTGCCTATACGCCTGCTCCCGTGATGAGCGAAACGATGATCGCGCGGACGATGGACGAGATCATCGCGCCGACGCTTGCCGGGATGACCAAGCGCGGCGCGCCTTTCAAGGG
>CAZDNY010000610.1:0-2100 GCA_964506885.1 uncultured Hyphomicrobiaceae bacterium
TGATAAGGCCGATCGTACGTGCGACATGCCGTGCGGTCCCCGGATAATCGCCGGCCCGGAACTCCCTGCCACGCTCCAGGACGCACACCTTCAGACCCGCGCGCGCGCGGCGGCAGGCTGAAACGGATCCCCCGTAACCCGAACCGACGACGATCGCGTCGTACGGGCCGAGACGGGATTCGGGTTGTGCCGACAATCGTGGCATGGGGCTCGGCGCTTTCCTCCCGGCATCAAGGTGCCGGGCCAGAGGCTGGTGCGCATCACTTTTCTTCAGCCTCCCTTAACCAAAACCTGCAACCTGACCGAAACGCCTTGCCGGTTATCCTTCGCTTTGTCGTTCAAAAAGCGAAGCGGGCGTCATGTTCCAGTCGGTCGAGATCACGCAAGAGCAGATACCGCGCATGCGCTATCGGTGTCCGTCGTGCTCGGAAATCCATCAGGGCTTCCCGGCGCTGGCCTATGGCCTGCCCGATGCGATCTTCGCGCTGCCTCCGCAAGAGCAGGACCGGCGCGCCGTCGTGTCCTCGGATCTGTGCATCCTCGACGACGAACGCTACTTCATCCGCTGCGTTCTGATCGCGCCGGTCAACGGCTATGCCGAAGACTTCGAGTACGGGCCCTGGGTGGAAGTCAGCGCTGAGGACTTCAGCCGCTATTCGGTCTGGTTCAATCTGGGCGCTTCTCCGGGCTGGCACGCCATCGAGGGCCGGATCGCCAATGCGTTCCCTGCCTGCGAAACGACGACGCTCGGACTTGCCTGTCGTGTCGTTCTGCCGGAAGAGGACGATCGGCGTCCTTTGGTCGAGGTCACCGACACGACGCACCCGCTCCACGACGAGCAACGCGACGGCATGGCGGTCACACGCGCCACCGAGCTCATCGCGCACCTCAAGGGCTTCGTGCTGATCGTGGGCTGACGCTCGCGGAGTTCATCAGCCCGCCTTCCCCTCTATTTTGCGTTGCACGCGCGCCTCGAAGCGGGCGACGTCAACGACAACGCGCTCGTGCGTGCCCTCGCCGATCAGCTCCCTTTCATCGCGGCAGGTGACGGCGAAGTGGATGGTACGGCCTTCGATCTTTGTTACGGTGGCTTGCGCAGTGATCGTCATGCCGACCGGCGTGGCCGCGACGTGGCTGACATCGAGGCGGATGCCGAGGCTCTGATGGCCTTCGGGCAAGAGATGCTCGGCGCAGGCCAGCGCCGCAGCCTCGATGACATTGATCATCACCGGCGTCGCCAGCACAGGAATGACGCCCGAGCCGACCTTGGCGGCGGTATGCTCAGGGCCGACAACGAGGCTGGATGAGCCTTCCAGGCCGGGGGCGATGGAGGCGAGCAGAATCGATGCGCTCGTCAAGCTCGTAATCCGCTCGCCACGCAGCCTCCCCTCACAACGGAATGTTGTCGTGCTTCTTCCAGGGGTTCTCGACGGTCTTGTTGCGCAGCATGTTGAGCGCGCGGCAGACGCGCGTGCGGGTGTTGCGCGGCAGGATCACCTCGTCGATGTAGCCGCGCTCGGCGGCGACGAACGGATTGGCGAAGCGCTGCTCGTACTCCTTGATCCGCTGCTCGATCTTCTTGGGATCATCAAGCTCCGATCGGTACAGGATCTCGGCCGCGCCCTTGGGGCCCATGACCGCGATCTCAGCCGTCGGCCAGGCGTAGTTCACGTCGCCGCGGATGTGCTTCGAGCTCATCACGTCGTAGGCGCCGCCATACGCCTTGCGCGTGATCACCGTCACCTTCGGCACCGTCGCCTCCGAGTAGGCGAACAGCAGCTTGGCGCCATGCTTGATCAGCCCGCCGTATTCCTGCGCAGTGCCCGGCAGGAAGCCCGGCACATCGACGAACGTGAGGATCGGGATCTCGAAGCAGTCGCAGAACCGCACGAACCGCGCCGCCTTCCGGCTCGCATCCGTATCGAGCACGCCCGCCAGCACCAGCGGCTGGTTGGCGACGATGCCGACCGTGCGCCCTTCCATCCGCGCGAAGCCGACCACGATGTTCTTCGCGTAGGCCGCCTGGATCTCGAAGAAGTCACCTTCGTCGATCACCTTCGTGATCAGCTCCTTGATGTCGTAGGGCTGGTTCGTGTTGCG
>CAZDNY010000611.1:0-2087 GCA_964506885.1 uncultured Hyphomicrobiaceae bacterium
CGGTCGACGCAACGCCGTCGCAGGAGCAGAGCGTGGTCAGGGCGCGCGCGTTCGCGGCGGAGGACGTGGCGGCGCTTCGGCCGGTTGCGGCTGGCGTCGGTGGCGCGGCTCGGACTGAAGCGCAAGCCCAAGCGCCGCGAGCGGTCATGGTGGCCGTGGCTCGGCAACCGCGAACGGTGGCGGACGGCGCGGGCGCACGGCGGGCGCTTCAGGGCGTTTGGCGAACGTTTCAGTCATCGCGGTGCGCGTCCGGCCCTGCAGCGCTCGGAGCGACAGTCGATGCGCCGTGAGCGTGCACCGCGCAGCGCTGCGCAGGGCGGCGCAGAGGCTTCGGCGGAGAAGCGGTTCTATCTGGCGATCGACGACGACATCGTCGATGCGCCTTCGATCGGGCCGAAGACGGCGGAACGGTTGCGGCCGGCGCGCATTTTCACCGTGCGCGATCTTCTCGAAGCGGATCCCGAAGAGGTTGCCAGTATCGTGACGGCGCGTCATATCACGGCGCAGGCGGTGCGCGACTGGCAGGATCAGGCACGGCTTGTGATCACGATCCCGTTCCTGCGCGGGACGCATGCGCAGATCCTGGTGGGCGCAGGGTTCCGGACCTACGAGGACGTTGCACTCGCCGATAAGGCAACGCTGATGTCGGCGATTCTGACGTTCGCGACGACGCGGGAGGGGCAGAGCATCCTGCGCAACGGACCACCGCCCGATCTGGAAAAGGTCGTCAAGTGGATGGAAAACGCGCTGGAGTCGGAGCCCGCGCGCGCGGCCTGAGCGCTGTTGCCGAATGCTGCAGACTTCGCCTAAACATGTTCTCTCGAAGTGCGCATGCTTTTTCACGGCGAACCGCTTCACGCTTCGCCTGAACATGCTGTCAGCGACTGCATGATGCCCGGATCGAGCGCGCGTAGACCTGTGACACGGGTGGCGCGGGGGCGTAGTTTGCACACAACTTGCCAAGCTGGCCCTTCGCCGCAATGCCGGCGCTGGTGCAGTAGAGCCCGGAGCCATCTTTCTGCGGGGTGAAACGCAGGCCGCGTGCACCGTCGCGGCTGTCGAGCGTGGATGCCAGATAGTTCAACGCATGAATGCGCCTGGCGCCTTCAGAGCCTTTCAGCGGGCGCGGCCGATAGTGGGTGTCGGTCACGGGGATCGCCTCGACGGCGCCGATCGTGAAGCGGCCGCCCTTGGCGCGATGCATGTAGACGCGGGCCATCAGGCCGTAGTCGCGGCACACGCCCTTGCCGGTGATGTCGGCGGTGCCGTGGTGGAGGAAGTTGCCCAGCCCATAGAAGATGAGCGAGTTACCGGCCATCTCGACACCGCGCACGACATGGGCATGGTGGCCGACGATGATGTCGAAGCCGTCCTCGCGGGCGGCCTCGCCACGCCATTCCTTGATCTGGCGGGCATCGGTGCGGACGTGGCCTTCGGTGCCGTAGTGTATGGACAGGATCCGGAAGTCGGCATCGGTCTGCTTGAGGCGCTTGCGGATCAGCGCGTAGTCGTCATCGAAGCGGTAGGCGATCTGGCCGGGTTGGTTCTCGCCGGCGCGGTGGCGGGCAAGGTTGTTGGTGACGATGGCGATGGCGGCGAAGCCGAGTTTTGGGCGCTGGACGTCAATCACATAGGGGCGGCTTGCTTCCTCACGGTTCATGCCAAGGCCGGCAGCCGCCTTCAAGCCGCTGGCCTTCAGCGCGCCGACGTGGCGCAGCGTGTCCTTCAGGCCGGGCAGGCCGTAGTCCATCGAATGATTGTTGGCGAGCGAGAAGACGTTGAAGCCGGTCAGCAGAAGGTGGGCGATGCCTTCGGGATGGGTGCGGAAGTTGAAAGGGCCGTTCTGGCCCTTGGTGTCGCGCGGCAGGTCGTTGCGTTCGGTGACGACCGTCTCGACGTTCATGAAATTGAGATCACCGTTGATCTCATCGGCGATGCGGTCGGTGGTATCGCGCCAGCGCTGCGGGCCGCGCTTGGAGATGCCTTTCGGTGAGACCGGGGTGTGGTTACCGGAATACCCGACATCGCCAACGAAGGTGATGACGATGGTGTCCTTTTCGGATGTGGCCGCGGCCATGGCGGATGTC
>CAZDNY010000612.1:0-2081 GCA_964506885.1 uncultured Hyphomicrobiaceae bacterium
GGCGCCCACGACGGCGCCGAAGGGCGCGCCGACAAATGCCGCGCCCATCGCGACGCCGCCGTCGCGCATGTCGGCCTTCGTGGCGAGGGCGATCCCGATCACCAGCAGGAACCCGGCCACCGCGCCGATCAGCGCGCCCAGGAGCACGACGAGAAGGGACAGCAAAGCGGACCGCATCGCGCGATGTTACCAGATGCGCCCGGGCCTGTGCAGAGGGGACGCGCCGCCTCTTGCCTCCGCCCGTCGCGCCGCGCAGGATAACGGCGGGAGGACGGATCATGTCGGACATCGCGGGCTTTGACCTCAACCGCATCGGACCGGCCTTCATCGAAGACCCGCACCCGGTGCTGCATCGCCTGCGCGCGCATGCCCGGCGCACGGTGATTTTCGCCAATGACTATACGGCTGCGCCCTACACCGCCATCAGCGACGGCGAAGTCCGCGAAAGCGACCTCATCGCGCTTTTGCTGGAAGGCCGCGCGCGCACCCAGGCCGAGGACAACGCCGCGCTGACGGCGCAGCCCGCACTGCCCGCGGCCGCCGATCTGGAGAAGACCCGCACCGAGATCATCAAGGAAGTCATCACCTCGGTGCGCTCTGCCGGCCAGCCCGTGCCGCTGGAAGCGCTGGCCGACAGGGCCGTGCGCACGCTGGGCCACGATCGCACCGTCGGCACCGCCTGGGGTGGCATCGGCTCCTTCCGCGATCTGTTGCTGAAGGGCTTGCCCGAGGACATCCGCCTCAACGACCAGCCGCCCTATTTCGTCTTTGACGCAAACCGGCAGATCGCACACGAGCCCGAGCCGCAGCCGGCCCCGAAGGAAGCCCCGCAGACGGCCGCTGCCGCACCCGCACGGCTCGCCGAGACCCCGCTGGCAGCGCACACGCCGCCGGCCACCGAAACGCGCATCGAGCCGCGGCTGGAAGCCCCGGCACCGCGCGCCGAGCAGCAGCGTGAACCTCTGTTCGATGCGCCCCAGCGCACCGAGCGCCAGCCGCGCATCGAGCCTGCCCTCGACCACGCCCGCGAAGCGCACCGCGACCACGGCCAGCCTTTCGCCGCAGCCCCGCTGGGACTGCCCGAGCGCCAGACCCAGGCCGCCACCTACATCTCGCAGCCGGCAGCCGAACCGCGCCAGCCGCAGATGCGCGCGACCGAAGCACGGCCAGCGCCCACCCAGCAGCACACGGCACCCCAGCAGCCGGCACCGCAGCCGCAGCAGCCGACGCAGCAGCCCGCGCAGTCGTTCGCCGCGCCCGCCAAGCCCGCGCCCGCCGCGACGCCGGCCCCGGCACCCGCACAGCGCACGGCCGACACTGGCGCGACAGCCATCCAGCGCTCCATCGCGCGCATCCACGAGGCCTGCCAGGCCCCGCCGCTGTCGCCGCCGGAGTACCGCACGCTGTTCGACGTGATGGCACAGGAGATCACCCAGAACGGTCTCAACGGCCAGCAGACGCTGACCAGCATCGGCCAGCGCGCGGCAGAGCACGGCATCGAGACCCGCCGCGACGACATCCGCTTCATCCTCGACGTCGTCAGCGAGACCGATCCCTGGTTCGACCAGGGCGCCTCCGCCAAGCTGTTCGCCGGCCGCTTCCGCAACTTCGTCGTTGCCCGCTGCCGCAGCCAGGGCTTGACGCTGTCGGCCGATGAACTCGACCTCATCGATGCATGGTTCGCCGGTCCCGCAGCCCCGCAGCAGCGCGCCCCGGCCCGCACCCAGCAGACCCAGCCGCAGCAGGCCTACGCGCAGGCGACCGGCACTGATGGTCCGGCACCGGGCGGTGATCGCTGGATGGGCAATGAGCAGCAGCCGGCACCGCAGCAGCACGAGCGCTTCGCCCCGCCAGGCGACGACCTGGGCGGCGACGAGTTCCCGCGCATCGTCCGCCGCGGCTCGATCGTGCGGTAAGCGCTAAGCGCTCTCATCCGCGACTTGCCCCACGGCACCGCGGAAATCTGACCCAACGCAAAACGCCCCGGAGATCATCCGGGGCGTTTTCGTATATCGGATCGCCAACACACAGCGTCTGACGCCCGCGGCTTCCGATCGCACGAAAAGATGCTAACGTCCTTG